>JAGPES010000400.1 GCA_018057015.1 Pseudomonadales bacterium
GCGAATACCTGGTGAAGCCCGGCGACGTCGTGCACAAGGGGCAGGTGATCGCGCGCGTGGGGCGCACGGGCCGCGCCAGCGGCGCGCACCTGCACCTGGAAGTGCTGAGCGGTGATCGCCACGTCGACCCGATGCAGTACATCAGCACGATCAGGGGCGACGCCTGATCCGGCCCTCCGGGGCCCTCGGCCCCCCGCTTCGGTAATTCTTCGGGGCGCGCCCGCGCCGCGTTGCGCGGGTATATAATTCCGCGCCGCCCAGCCGCGGCGCCCGTGCCGGACGTTCCGGTGCCGGTGCCGCCGGGCACGAGCTTTCATGCCGCCTTGGCGCGCCACGCTGGAAAACTGCAAGAACCATGGTCCTCTCGCTGATACGCAAACTCGTCGGTACCAAGAACAGCCGTGAACTGAAGCGCATGCGCCGCATCGTCGAGCGCATCAACGCGCTCGAACCGCAGTTCGAGGCGCTGGACGACGCCGGCCTGCGCGCGATGACGGTGAAGTTCCGTGAACGCATCGCGGCCGGTGAGACCCTGGACCAGCTGTTGCCGGAGGCCTTCGCGGCCGTGCGCGAGGCGGGCCGCCGCACACTCGGGATGCGCCACTTCGACGTGCAGCTGATCGGCGGCGTCACGCTGCACGAGGGGCGCATCGCCGAGATGCGCACCGGCGAGGGCAAGACGCTGGTCGCGACACTGCCGGTGTACCTGAACGCGCTGTCGGGAAAGGGCGTGCACGTCGTGACCGTGAACGACTACCTGGCGCGGCGCGACGCGAACTGGATGGCGCCGATCTACCAGTTCCTCGGCATGAGCGTGGGCGTGATCCTTCCGAACCAGGACGTCGAGAGCAAGCGCGCGGGCTATGCGGCCGACATCACCTACGGCACCAACAACGAGTTCGGCTTCGACTATCTGCGCGACAACATGGTGTTCAGCCTGGACGACAGGATGCAGCGCGAGCTCAACTTCGCCATCGTGGACGAGGTCGACTCGATCCTGATCGACGAGGCCCGCACGCCGCTGATCATCTCCGGCGCCGCCGAGGACAGTTCGCGCCTGTACAAGCACATGAACGTGCTGGTGCCGCGCATGACGCGCGGCTCGGAGGAGGCGGGCGACGGGCATTTCGTCATCGACGAGAAGCTGCGCCAGGTCGAGCTGACCGAGGAGGGCCACCAGTTCATCGAGCAGATGCTGATCAGCGAGGG
The DNA here is from genome assembly GCA_018057015.1 of Pseudomonadales bacterium. Classification (GTDB taxonomy): domain Bacteria; phylum Pseudomonadota; class Gammaproteobacteria; order Pseudomonadales; family UBA5518; genus UBA5518. The sequence goes on from JAGPES010000400.1 coordinate 1,210, forward strand.
GCTGCTGCCCGAGGGCGAGAGCCTCTACCACGCGATCAACCTCGGGTTGCTGCACCACGTGCACACGGCGCTGCGAGCGCATCACCTGTTCCAGCGCGACGTCGAGTACATCGTGCAGAACGGCCAGGTGGTGCTGATCGACGAGCACACCGGGCGCACGATGGCCGGTCGGCGCCTGTCGGAGGGCCTGCACCAGGCAATCGAGGCCAAGGAGGGCGTGCGCATCCAGGCCGAGAGCCACACGCTCGCCTCGACGACGTTCCAGAACTACTTCCGCCTGTACGGCAAGCTCGCGGGCATGACCGGCACCGCCGACACCGAAGCCTTCGAGTTCCGCCAGATCTATGACCTGGACGTGGTCGTGATCCCGACCAACAAGCCCACGCTGCGCAAGGACCTGAACGACCTCGTCTACCTGACCAAGGAGGAGAAGTTCGAGGCGGTCGTCGCCGACATCAAGTCGTGCACCGAGAAAGGTGCGCCGGTGCTGGTGGGCACCGCGTCGATCGAGACCTCCGAGGAACTCTCCGCCTTCCTGCAACGGCAGAACATCGCGCACCAGGTGCTCAACGCGAAGTACCACGAGCGCGAGGCGGAGATCATCGCGCAGGCAGGGCGTCCGGCGACGGTGACCATCGCGACCAACATGGCGGGCCGCGGTACCGACATCGTGCTCGGGGGCAACCTCGAGGCGGAGCTGGCGCAGCTCCGCGATGCGACGCCCGAGCTGCTGGCGGGGCTGCGCGCGGAGTGGCAGCAGCGCCACCAGCGCGTGCTGGACGCCGGTGGCCTGCACATCATCGGCACCGAGCGCCACGAGTCGCGGCGCATCGACAACCAGCTGCGCGGCCGCGCGGGGCGACAGGGCGATCCGGGCCTGTCGCGCTTCTACCTGTCGCTCGAAGACAACCTGATGCGCATCTTCGCCTCGGACCGGGTGAAGGGCTTCATGCAGAAGCTGGGCATGCAGCGCGGCGAGGCCATCGAGCACCGCATGGTCAGCAACGCCATCGAGAAGGCGCAGCGCAAGGTCGAGGGGCGCAACTTCGACATCCGCAAGCAGCTGCTCGAGTACGACGACGTCGCCAACGACCAGCGTCGCGTGATCTACCAGCAGCGCAACGAGCTGCTGGCCTCCGACGACGTGAGCGAGACCATCGAGCAGGTCCGCGCCGACGTGGTCAACGGAGTGATCAGCGGGTTCATTCCGCCGCAGAGCCTGGAAGAACAGTGGAACGTGAGCGGCCTGGAGCAGCACCTGCACGCCGAGTACGGCCTGACGCTGCCTGTCGCGCGCTGGCTCGAGGAGGAATCGGGGCTCGAGGAGCAGCGGCTGCGCGAACGCATCGTGGCGGCGGTGGCCGCCAGCTACGCCGAGCGCGTGGCGCCGCTGGGAGCGGACGTGCACAAGCTCGAGCGCCACATCATGCTGCAGGTGCTCGACACGTTGTGGAAGGAGCACCTCTCGGCGATGGACGCCCTGCGCCAGGGCATCCACCTGCGCGCCTATGCCTCGCGCAACCCCAAGCAGGAGTACAAGCGCGAGGCGTTCAAGCTGTTCGAGGAGCTGCTGGAGAACGTCAAGTACGAGGTGATCCGCTTCCTCTCCAAGGTGCAGGTGCGCAGCGAGGAGGAGGTCGAGGCACTGGAGCGCCAGCAGCGCGAGGCGCAGGAGCGCGAGGCGCAGGCGGCGCGCTACGTGCACGCCGAGGCACCCGAGCTGGTGCCCGGCGAGGACGCTGGCGTCCAGGCCGCGCCGTCCACCGCGCCCGCTGCGTCCGGACCCTTCGTGCGTGAGATGCCCAAAGTCGGCCGCAACGAGCCCTGCCCCTGCGGTTCGGGCAAGAAATACAAGCAGTGCCACGGGCAGATCGCCTGAGCGTCCGATAGACGTCGAGGACCGCAACCGATGCCCGTAGGCGCGCCTTCCCGTTTTCCCCTGTCCGTCGTGCGCGGCATTCGCCTCGGCGTCGCGCGTGCCGGCATCAGGAAGCCCGACCGGCGCGACCTGGTGATCCTGGAGCTCGCGCCGGGCAGCCGCGTCGCGGCGCGTTTCACGCGCAATGCCTTCTGCGCCGCACCGGTGACCCTGGCGCGCGAGCACCTGGCGGCGGCGCCGGGCGGCATCCGCTACCTGCTGGTCAATACCGGCAACGCCAATGCCGGCACCGGCGCGCGCGGCATGCAGGATGCGCACGAATGCTGCCGTGAGCTGGCCCGACTGGGCGGCGTGGCCGAACAGGCGGTGCTGCCGTTCTCCACCGGGGTGATAGGCGAGCCCCTGCCGGTGGCGCGGGTCACCGGCGGCATGCCCGCGGCGCTCGCCGCGCTGGATGCCGATGCCTGGGAGGCGGCGGCCGAGGGCATCATGACCACCGACACCCGGCCCAAGGGCGCCAGCCGCCGGGTGCGC
>JAGPES010000401.1 GCA_018057015.1 Pseudomonadales bacterium
GGCTGAACCCGGGGCTGCGGTCGCGGGGCCGCATCGGTGCGATCACAACCGTCGGAGAAAGCAGAATGACACACACCTATTTCGTGACCGGCGGCACCGGCTTCATCGGCCGTTTCCTGGTCCCCAAGCTGCTGGATCGCGGCGGACGCGTCTTCATGCTGGTGCGCGAGCAGTCGCTCGGCAAGGTCGAGCAGCTGCGCGCCCTGTGGGGTGTCGGCGAATCGCAGCTGGTCGCGGTGACCGGGGAGCTGGGGCGGCCGCGGCTCGGCGTTTCGCGCGCCACGCTCGCGGCGCTGAAGGGCCGCATCGACCACTTCGTGCACCTTGCCGCGATCTACGACATCGGCGCGGACATGCAAGCGCAGGTCGAGGCCAACGTCGGCGGCACGCGCCACGCGCTCGCCTGCGCCAGGGCGATCGAGGCCGGCTGCTTCCACCACGTGAGCTCGATCGCGGCGGCCGGGCTCTACAAGGGCACCTTCACCGAGGACATGTTCGAGGAGGCGACGGGACTCGACAATCCGTACTACCGCACCAAGCACGATGCCGAGGCGCTGGTGCGGCGCGAGACGGGGATCCGCTGGCGCATCTACCGCCCGGGCGTGGTCGTCGGCCACTCCGCCACCGGCGAGATGGACAAGGTCGACGGGCCCTACTACTTCTTCCCGGCGATCCGCCAGGTGAGCAACGCGCTGCCGGGCTGGCTGCGCGCGATCATGGTGCAGGGCGGCAGCATCAACATCGTGCCGGTGGATTTCGTGGTCGACGCGATGGACTACCTGATGCACGCGCGCGGCCAGGACGGGCAGACCTTCTTCCTGACCGATCCGAAGGGCATCACGACCGGCGACCTGGTGCGCGTGCTGCTGCAGGCCGCGCACGGACCGAAACTCAGCATCGTGAACGGTGGCGCGCTGGAGAAGCTGCTCGCCCAGGTGCCGGTGGGGCGGCTGCCCGGCGTGGTGCCGCTGACCAGGGCACTGGGCGCGGTGATGGAGAAATACGGCATCCCCGAGGAAGCGCTGAAGTTCGTCGGCTATCCGACGCGCTTCGATTCGACGAAGACGCGCAAGCTGCTCGCGCGCGGCGGCATCGAGTGTCCGCCCTTCGAATCCTATGCGGGGGCGATCTGGACGTACTGGGAGGAGCACCTGGCACCGGAGGCGCGCAGCGGCCGCGCACGCCTGCCGTCATGGACGCGGCTGGTCGAGCAGGCCGTCGGGCGCGGCGAGCCGCGCGGGCTGGCGCGCGCGGTCAAGGGCAAGGTGGTGGTGGTGACCGGAGCGAGCTCCGGCATCGGCCGTGACTGCGCGCTGAAGCTGGCCAGTGCCGGAGCCGTCGTGGTGCTGGTGGCGCGCACGCCCGAAAAGCTCGACGACACCATCCGCGAGATCCGTACCCTCGGCGGCGAGGGCTACGCCTGCCCCTGCGACATCGCCGACATGGCCGACTGCGACCGCTTCGTGGCGTCGGTGCTGGAGAAGCACGGCGGGGTCGATATCCTGATCAACAACGCCGGCCGTTCGATCCGCCGCTCGGTGCAGCATTCCTTCGACCGCTTCCACGATTACGAGCGCACGATGCAGCTGAACTACTTCGGCGCGCTGCGGCTGATCATGGGTTTCGCACCCGGCATGCTCGCGCGCGAGAGCGGGCACATCGTCAACATCTCCTCGATCGGCGTGCTGGCGAGTCCGCCGCGATTCTCGGCCTACGTGGCCTCGAAGGCGGCGCTGGATGCGTTCTCGTGGTGCGCGGCCTCGGAGTTCGCCGACCGCAACGTGCGCTTCACCGTCATCAACATGCCGCTGGTGCGCACGCCGATGATCGCGCCGACCCGGCTCTACGACGCCTTCCCGACGCTGACGCCCGAGCAGGCCGCGAACCTCGTGATGAAGGCCATCGTCGACAAGCCCAAGCGCGTGGCGACCGGGCTGGGCGTCGCGGGTGCGCTGGCGCAGGCGGTGGTGCCGCAGTTCAGCGAGTTCATCCTGAACCAGGCCTACCACCTGTTCCCCGATTCGAGCGCCGCGCGCGGGGCGGGGCCGGGCGAGCCCGACGACGAGGCGCGCAGCGCCGCCGAACTGCTGCGCCGCGTGGTCACGCGGGCCTTCAGTCGCAGCGGGGTGCACTGGTAGGGACGACGATCAGTTGAGCTCGGGATCCTTCCAGTACTTGGCGCCCTGGATGGTGGCCTGCAGCGCAAGGCCGGATTCGGTCAGCTGGTAGACGCGGATGCCGTCCAGCAGCAGTTCGCCCCCGACCGCATCGCCCTTGCCGCCCGACTTGGCGGCCGCGTCGGCCTGGGCGCCCACGTTCAGGCCCTGCTCGACGAAGCGTTCCATGATGTGGCGCTTCTCGAACACGTACACCGCGCGGAAGTCCTTGAGCCCGGCGCCGAGGCCGCCGCCGAGCGCGCCCATCTGCATGTAGGTGTGCGCGCCGCTCACGTTGTCCACCACGACACCGTAACCCTGCCCCACCGAGGCGAAGATCAGGTAGGCATTCCAGTTCGAGAACACCGCGTAGCCCGGTGCCTGGGCGATCTGCTGCTGTACGGAAGGGTTGACCTTGTACAGATCCGTGAGCACTTCCTTGCGCATGTTCTCGATGTGACGCCGCTTGTCCTCGACCGTCTGGCCGGCCGCCACGCAACCGGCCAGGATGGCCGCAGCAACCAGCAGGATCGTCACTTTTCTCATCGATTGCTCCTCGCGAATGAATGCCGCGCCATTGTAGACACATTGCCGCGGCCGCGAAAACCGTGTCATGACAGACGCCGGGCGCTGCATTAGACTCGCCGTCCAGTCCATCGATCCCAGGACCGATCCCCCGGCGCGAGGCCGGCGGACGGTCATAGCCGGAGGTATCCCATGGCATTGATCAGCATGCGCCAGTTGCTGGACCACGCGGCCGAGCACGGTTACGGCGTGCCGGCGTTCAACGTGAACAACCTCGAACAGATGCGCGCCATCATGGAGGCCGCCGACGAGAGCTGCAGCCCGGTGATCGTGCAGGCCTCGGCCGGCGCGCGCAAATACGCCGGCGCCAACTTCCTGCGCCACCTGATCCTCGCCGCGATCGAGGAATTCCCGCACATCCCGGTCGTGATGCACCAGGACCACGGCGTCTCGCCCGCGGTGTGCCAGCGTTCGATCCAGCTCGGCTTCAGCTCGGTGATGATGGACGGCTCGCTCGGCGAGGACGGCAAGACCCCGACCGATTACGACTACAACGTGCGCGTGACGCGTGAAACGGTCGCGATGGCGCACGCCTGCGGCGTGTCGGTCGAGGGCGAGATCGGTTGCCTCGGCTCGCTGGAGACCGGCACCGCGGGCGAGGAAGACGGCATCGGCGCCGAGGGCGTGCTGAGCCACGACCAGATGCTGACCGACCCGGAGGAAGCCGCGCGCTTCGTGAAGGACACCGGCGTAGACGCGCTGGCGATCGCCATCGGCACCAGTCACGGCGCCTACAAGTTCTCGCGCAAGCCCACCGGCGACATCCTCGCGATCGGTCGCATCAAGGAGATCCACGCGCGCATCCCCAACACGCACCTGGTGATGCACGGCTCCTCCTCGGTGCCGCAGGACTGGCTCGCGATCATCAACGAGTTCGGC
>JAGPES010000402.1 GCA_018057015.1 Pseudomonadales bacterium
CAACAAGCGGGTGCGGGGCGTATCGCGGGTTCCCGGCGTGCTGGCGTGGGGAGGAAACAGCGGGTATGCGGCCATGAACCTCGCGTTCCAGTTCGGCGCGGCACGGATCGTCATGCTGGGCTTCGACCAGTCGGACGCCGCGGGTGCGCACTGGCACGGCGAACACCCGGACGAGTACCGAAAGGCGTTCAACTGGCCGATGTGGTCTGAGCGGTTTGCGGAGGCGGCGCGGGATTATGTGCGGCTTGGCGTGGACGTGGTGAATTGCTCGCGCCACACGTCGCTGGCCTGTTTTCGGATGGCGGATCTGGAATCCGTGCTATGACGCTGCAACTGCTCACCGCCACAGGCTGCCGTCCGGCCGCGTGGGCGCTGTGTGAGCGATGGATGGCGCGGCAGACCTATGCTGGTGCTGTGCGGTGGGTCATTGTCGATGATGGAGTCGAGCCGCAGCCGGTCACGTTTGGCCGGCCTGGTTGGGACGTGATTATTATTCGCCCGTCTCCGCGCTGGGAGCCGGGGCAGAACACGCAGGCCCGCAATCTCATCGCAGGCCTGACGGCGGTCACGGGCGCAGACCCGCTGATCGTGATCGAGGACGACGACTGGTACGCGCCCGATTATCTGGAGTGGGTGGCGGACCAGTTTGCCACGCACCGCGTACACATGGTCGGGGAATCGTTCGCGCGGTACTACCACGTAGGACGCGCAGTGGGCCGGCAGTTGGACAACCGGCGCCACGCCAGCCTGTGCAGCACGGCGACGTGCGGCCCCGGGACTGCGGTATTCAGGCGCGTCGTGGGACGGCGGAAAAAGTTCATCGATCTGGAGTTGTGGCGCTCATTCCAGGGGCTGCGCCGGCTGGTGCGGGGCGCGCGGGTGTGCGGCATCAAGGGTATGCCAGGGCGCGACGGCATAGGTGCGGGGCACAGCGATTCGTTTCACGGCCGCGCGGACCCGCACGGCGATCTGCTGCGCGAGTGGGTGGGTGGCGACGCGGAGGCGTATCAGTATGGCAACTGACCTTGTTCGCATCGAAGGCCTCGAAAGCGTGCTGAAAACGCTGCGCGAACTGCCGGCAGAAGTCGTGAGCAAGAACGGCGGGCCGGTGCGCGCGGCGCTCAGGAAAGGCGCGGTGATCATCCAAAAACAGGCGATGGCCAATGTGCAGGAGATCGTCGATACGCCGAACGTGGATGGCCGATTCGTATCGACCGGCCTCGCGAAAAAATCGATCCGCATCAAGCGCGTGCGCCCGCTGAACAAGCAGCGGGGCGAGGCATTCATCGTCGCAGTCAGGTCGCAGCGCTACCCAAACCGGACCATCCAGCGCAGGGGCCGCAAGGGGGCGGACCTGAAAACCAACGACGTGTTGTTCATGCTCGAAGCCGGGACCGAACGCAGAAGGGCGATGCCCTGGATGCGCCCGGCGTTCGAGGCGAAAAAGGGCGAGGCGCTGCAGGTGTTTGCCACGGAGTTGCCTCGCGCAATTGATCGGGCAGTGAAGAAGTTGGCCAAGCGAAACGGGGTCCGAACCTGATGTATCCGCCGGTTTTTGAACTGCTCGCCGCGTCACCAACGGTGGCCGGCTATGTGGATGAGCGCATCTATCCGCACGGCTACGCGCCGCAGCGGGTGACCGCCCCGTACATTACGTGGGACGTGATGGGCGGGGCGCCAGCAAACAACCTGAGCGCCGTCCCGGACACTGATAGCATCGTTGTCCGCGTAAGGGTGTGGAGCGACGACGCACAGGCCATCTATGCCATTGGGCAGGCTGTGCGCGATTGCCTCGAGCCTGAGGCGCATATGGAAGATGTGCCCATGACCGGCAGGGACCCGGAAACGTTGCGCGCATGGCTGGCGATGACGTTCCGGTTCTGGACCGCGCGTTTCGACGCAACCAGCTCATCTAGCTGACAACAACCACCCGATACCCCGAATTCGGTAGGCATGTGCCTGCCGTGGTCGCGCGCGTGCGCATTTTCTGAGGAAACATCTATGAGCACCCTGAAGACCCAAGGCACGCGCTTGTATTTCGCGTCGCCCGCATCCGCATCCAGCTCCGACGCCGATGGCGTGGTGATCATGTACGTCACCTGCCCGACCGGTATCCAGGGGCTTGGGGGTGCGGCCGATCAGATCGACACGACGTGCCTTGATGCCACCGAACGCACGTTCGTGCAAGGGCTTTTGAATCCGGGGCAAATCACGGTCCCGTTCAATTTCGACCCGGACGCCGCATCGCACCAGGAACTCATGCTGCTGCGCGACGCAGGCACCGTGATTAGCTGGATGGTCGTTTTCTCGGACGCCGTGAACGCGGGCACTGTGCCCACGTCTGTGGACTCGGATGATCGGCTGGTGTCGGCAGGATCGACCACGGCCGAGTTCCTGGGCTACGTCGCAGACGTGACGATCGACATTCAGACGAACGAGATCGTGCGCGGTTCTCTGGTGATCCAGCGCTCCGGCGCGGTGGCGTGGGATTGGCCATAACAGGCGGAACGGCGATCCATAACGGCGATCTGGATTCCGGCCCCGCTGGCTCTGTGCTGTCTCGCCGTGGCGCATCCGGCGGGTGTCCGGTTCCTGAGGTGTGAGTGATGAGCTACTTCGATGATCTGATCGATGGATCGCTGATCCAGCGCGAGTTATCGGTGCGCGGAAAAACCGTCCCGACGTGGTGGAAGCCGCTCACTGCTGGGCAGCGCGTGGAACTGCTGCGCGGGCAAGTGGTAAGGAGCGATGGTGAGTCCGCGTCGGTGGTCGAAGTCGATTTGGCGCAGTCCGCAGAACGCTCGCAGCGCATGGTGGTGATGACGCTGTGCACGCAGGACGGGCAGGCGGTGTATCGCGCGCTGAAGGATTTGCAGTCCGATCCGTCGTGGCTGATCGATGCGCTGGTCGATCTTGCGCGCAAGGTGCACGACGAGGGAAACGGCTAGACCTCGCGGACGAATGGCATAGGTGGCTGGTGCGTCTGTCGCTGATCATGCGCCGGCCCGTCCACGAGGTCATGACGTGGCCACTTTGGGTCACGCGGGTGTATGCCGAGTTCCTGGGCCGCGAGCCGCTGCCAGAGGAGCGTATCGAGCTCGGGCTGGCGCAACTGACAGCCAACTACGTCGCGGTCCACCGTGCGCCTGGATCGCCCGCGCCGCGTCCTGCTGATTTCCTGCTCGCCCGCGATGCCTGGCGCGACGCCGGGGATGGGTACACCGAAACCGATCTGGCCATCATGAGGCAGCTGCTGAAATGAAAATATCAGTCATCCTCGAGGCGCTGACCGGCCGGTTCGAGACGGACATCAAGCGGGCGTCGAAAGAGTCGGAACGCGCGTTCCGGCGCATGAAGTCCGAGGCGAATGCCGCGGCGAAGGTGATCGGCGCGTCGTTGGCAACGGCGGCGGCGGGGGCCGCCTACGCGATCAAGGGTGCCATCGACGAGATGGACCAGATCAGTAAAACGGCACAGAAGATCGGCACTACCACTGAGGCGCTTTCGGCACTGCAATACGCCGCGAAGCTGTCCGACGTATCTGTAGGCCAATTGCAGGCCGGCATGACGCGCCTGGTGCGCGCACAGGCGGAG
>JAGPES010000031.1 GCA_018057015.1 Pseudomonadales bacterium
GCCCTGCACCCGCCCCGGCGAGCCCATCACGACGGCGCCATCGGGCACCTGCATCTTCTCGGTGACCAGCGCATTGGCCGCGATCAGGCAGTTGCGCCCGATCACAGCGCCGTTCAGCACCATCGCGCCGATCCCGACCAGGCTGCCGTCACCCACGGTGCAGCCGTGCAACATCGCCTGGTGCCCCACTGTCACGCGCTCGCCGATCAGCAGCGGATAGCCCGGATCGGCGTGCAGCACGCTGCCGTCCTGGATGTTGCTGCCGGCGCCGACGGCGATGCGCTCGCGATCGGCGCGGATCACCACGTTGAACCACACGCTGGCCTCGGAGCCGAGCGTGACCGAGCCGATCAGGGACGCGCTGGGCGCCACGAAACAGCTGGGGTCGATCGACGGCCTGCGGCCGTCCAGTTCGTAGATCATGTGCACCTCAACGGGAAGGATCAGCGTCGCAATTCGACGCCGAAATCGAAAACCGTGTTGAGCAAGTCGATCAGCATGACCGCCGTCATGCCCCAGACCTGGCGCTCGCGCCACGGATACCACGCCACATCCATCTCGCGTCCCGCGTCGACGATACGCTCCATGCGCAGGTTCTCGCGCTGGAGGAAATACGCGAGCGGCACGCGGAACACGTCCTCGAGCTCCGCCACGTTGGGCGACAGCCTCACATCCGCAGGCACCACGCCGACGAAGGGGTAGACGCGCACACCGAAACGCGAGGTGCGCTGACGCCCGGCGGCGAGGATCTCGACGCAACCCGGATCCAGCCCGATCTCCTCGCGGCTCTCGCGCAGCGCCGTCTCGACCAGGCTGCGATCCGCGGCATCGCGCCGGCCGCCCGGGAAGGCTACCTCGCCGGGATGCGATCGCATGTGCGCCGCGCGCACCGTGAGGATGATCTGCGGCTCGCGCTCGGCCGTGACGGCAATCAGCACCGCCGCATCGGCCTCGCCGGGTGCATCCCGCGGCTCGCACGACAGCCGCTCGCGGATCCGCTCCAGCATCTCAGGCCCCGTGCTCCAGGCGCAGCACGCCGTACACCGGCTCCTCGTAGGGATGCGCCGCGCGCAGCGCCGCCAGCACCGCGGCCAGGTGCCCGGCGGCGCACGGCATCTCGATGCGCCACTCCGCGACCCGCTCGTCCTGCCCGGGCGAGCCGATGAACGGCCGCGCGGCGTCGCCGGGACGGAACTGCCCGGTACCGAGGGTCTGCCAGGCGCAGCCGCTGTAATTGCCGATGCGGCCGGCACCGGCGGCGAACATGGCCTCCTTGAGCGCCTCGGCGTGCGCCGGATCGACATAGACGAAGACCTGGTAGCTGCTCATGTCGCGTCCCGCCTGCGTTCGCCGTAGCGCGCGACGAACTCCGCACTGAAGTCCGCGAAGCGCTGCGCCGCGATCGCCCCCCGTATGCCGCGCATCAGCTGCTGGTAGAAGTGAAGGTTGTGGATGGTGTTGAGCTGGCCGCCCAGCATCTCGCCGCAGCGGTCGAGATGGTGCAGGTACGCGCGGCTGAAATTGCGGCAGGTATAGCAGCCGCAGTCCGCGTCGACCGGTTCGTCGCTGGTGCGATTGACGGCGTTGCGGATCTTCAGCACGCCGCGCGAGGTGAACAGGTAGGCGTTGCGGGCATTGCGCGTCGGCATCACGCAGTCGAACATGTCGACGCCGCGCGCCACGGCCGCCAGGATGTCCAGCGGGGTGCCCACGCCCATCAGGTAGCGCGGCCGCGCCACGGGCAGCCGGGGCCCCAGGTGATCGAGCACCATCAGCATCTCTTCCTTGCTCTCGCCCACCGAGAGCCCGCCGATCGCGTAGCCATCGAAGCCGATCCCGAGCAGGCCGTCGAGCGAGCGGTTGCGCAGCTCCGGGTACATCCCGCCCTGCACGATGCCGAACAACGCCGCCGGGTTGCCGGCGTGCGCATCCTTGCTGCGCCTGGCCCAGCGCAGGCTGAGCTCCATCGACTCGCGCGCCTGATCGGGACTCGCCGGGTACGGCGTGCACTCGTCGAACACCATCACCACGTCGGAACCGAGCTCGCGCTGCACGCGCATCGAGGTCTCGGGGTCGAGGAACACCGGGCTGCCGTCCACCGGCGAGCGGAAACGCACCCCGTCCTCGCCTATCTTGCGCATGTCGCCGAGGCTGAACACCTGGAAGCCGCCGGAGTCGGTGAGTATCGGACGTTTCCAGCCCATGAACGCGTGCAGGTCGCCGAGATCGCGGATGATGCCCGAACCCGGGCGCAGCATCAGGTGGAAGGTGTTGCCGAGCACGATCTGCGCACCGGTCTCCTCGAGGTCGCGCGGCAACATGCCCTTGACCGTGCCGTAGGTGCCCACCGGCATGAACGCGGGGGTTTCGACCTCGCCGCGCGGAAAGCGGAGCTGCCCGCGGCGCGCGGCGCCGTCGCTGGCCAGCAGCGAGAACTGCATGAAGCATTCAGCCATCGCGGCCTCCCCGTGCGGGCTTGAGCAGCGGCGGCTGATCGCCCTGGACGAACATCGCATCGCCATAACTGAAGAAGCGGTAAGCACGCGCCACCGCCTCGGCATAGGCCGCGAGCACGCGCTCGCGGCCGGCAAGGGCGCTGACCAGCATCAGCAGCGTGGATCCGGGCAGGTGAAAATTGGTGATCAGCGCATCGACGCAGCGAAAGCGGTAACCCGGATATATAAAGATGGACGTATCGCCCCGGAACGGACGGATCGCCGTCTCGTCACAGGCCGCCTCCAGCCCGCGCAGCGAGGTGGTACCCACCGCGATCACGCGCCGCCCCTCGGCATGCGCGCGCATGACGCTGGCGCACAGTTGCGCGCCCACGTCGACGTGCTCGGCGTGCATCCGGTGCTTCTCGACTTGCGCGGTGCGCACCGGCTGGAAGGTCCCGGCCCCCACGTGCAGCGTGAGAAACGCAGTCTCCACGCCCATCGAGCGCAGCGCCCCGATCAGCGCCGCATCGAAATGCAGTCCGGCGGTAGGCGCCGCCACCGCGCCGTCGCGCGCCGCGTATACCGTCTGGTAGCGCTCGCGGTCGAGCGCGGCATCCTCCCGGTCCAGGTAGGGAGGCAGCGGCATGTGGCCGATGGCCTCCATCACCGCCAGCGGCGGGCGATCGTCGGGAAATTCGAGCTCGAACATGTCCTGGTGCCGCCCCAGCACGCGCACCCGCGCCGCCTCGCGGCCCTCGTCGTCGAGCAGCAGTATCGCGCTGCCAGGCTTCGGCGCCTTGCTGGCACGCAGTTGCGCCAGCACGCGACGCCCGTCCAGCAGCCGCTCCACCAGCACTTCCACGGCGCCTCCGGTGCCCGGCTTGCAGCCGAACATGCGCGCCGGAATCACGCGCGTGTCATTGAACACCAGCAGGTCCCCCGCGCGCAGCAGCCGCGGGATGTCCGTGAACTGCAGGTGTTGCGGCCGTTCGCGCGCTGGATCGAGCCACAGCAGGCGGCTGCCCGTGCGTTCGGCGCAGGGATGCCGCGCGATGAGCGCATCGGGCAGTTCGTAGTGGAAATCGCTGACTCTCATGGAGAACCCGTGCCGGCAAGGCGGCAAGGGTATAGAGGCACCGGCGCCGTGGCAATTCCGGTTGCGGTGCAAGGGTGCATTGCTATAATGCCGCGCGCCTCACTGGGCCAGAGTGTCGGAACTGGTAGACGAGACGGACTCAAAATCCGTTGTCCGCGAGGGCGTGCGGGTTCGAGTCCCGCCTCTGGTACCACCCCCTGTCCGTTTGGCGCAAAGCGCGGGGGGAAGGCCCAACGCAGCAGGAAGGCGAGGGAAAACCCTCGCAAAAATCTGCGGTTGATCGGTTTTATGCAGAACTAACATTGACTTCGAAACCAGATGTGCAAGAATTTGCGTGCTATCGACCCGATCGCATGTCAGACCTCAAGGAGACTTCAGATGCGTACGATGACCAAGAAAGCTGCCCTTCTGTCCGCAGCACTCGCCGTAACCCTGCTCAGCGGCTGCGCCTGCAACGATCGCCTCGACGCGCTCGAAGCCCGCGTAGGCACCGTTGAGAAAACCGCAAACGACGCGCTGGCAGCTGCCAACCGCGCGCAATCGACCGCCGACAGCGCTGCTGCAGCTGCTGCCGACGCCCAGAAGAGCGCAAACGACGCGGTGGAAGCCGTCAGCCGCATGGCTGAGAAGTGCTGCCGCAAGTGATCTGAACCGGGTCGACAGACCCGGTCCTCATCGTGCGTCGCTCTACCCCGCACACACCGCTTTGAAGGCGGTGCGTGCGGGGTAGTATCGTTTCAGGGGGCGGATATCCCTCTCTGACTCGATCCAGGCATATCGATCAGGGACTGCTGGCTGGCGATACTCGCGGAGTCCTCGCCCGATACGCGCACCGGCATTCCCGACTTGCGCACGGCGGCAGCCTTCGCCCCGCTCCAGTCGATCGCCACCGGCGTCGAGCTCAGGCTACGGGCCAGGTGGATGGCATCGGCCACGTCGGCCTCCGGCACGTGCACGTCGCGCTGCTCCTCGAGGGCCTCGTGCACCTCGACGTAGAGTTCGGCCTGTTTCCAGCCCACCTTCACCGGCGAGTTGACGATGCGCACCGTGGTGCCCCTGGCCACCCGGCGGGCAAACTCTTCCACGTCGTTGTTGTACATGCGGATGCAGCCGGCGCTGACGCGCATGCCGATGCCGAGCTCCTTGTTGGTGCCGTGGATGTAGTAGCCCCTGGTGCTCAGTTGCACCGCCCACGGCCCCATCGGGTTGTCCGGACCCGGCGGCACCACCGCCGGCAGACGGTGCCCCATGGCCAGGTGATCCGCACGGATCGAGGGCGGCGGCACCCAGGTGGGATCCTTGATCACGCTGACCACTGTTGCCCCTGCGACCAGCGGCGTTTCCCAGCCTTCACGGCCGATGCCGATCGGGTAGGTGTCGACCGTGCGACCGTCCGCCTGGTAGTGATACATGCGCATCTCGGCCAGGTTGATCACGATGCCCTTGCGCTCACCCGGCGGCAGGATGAACTGCAGCGGCAGCACGAGCTCGGTGCCCGCGCCGGGCACCCACGGATTGACACCGGGATTGGCGGCTACGAGCTGGCGAAAGCCCACTCCGTAGGCTTGCGCATAGGTGTTGATGGTGTCCTCGTAGTCGGCCACCTTGACCGTCATGACCTCGCCGACGATGTCCTCGCCAGGCGGGGGCATGTCCAGCGTCAGCGCAGCGACGTGCCACGAACAGATGGCACCGAGAAGCAGAAACAGCTTGCGCATCTATTCGCGTACCGGATCGAACGGGAGGGCCCCGCATTCTAGCAACAGAAGGCGGGGCGTTTCGACCCGACGGGGCCGCCACCGACACGTCAAGGTTGCGCCGCCCCGGCTAGCGGTCCGCGCCGAGTATCACGCCGCTGGTGGGCACACCGGTACCGGCCGTGACCAGTGCATGCTCCACGCCCGGCGTCTGGTTGACTGCCGTGCCCCGCACCTGGCGCACGCCCTCGGCCACCCCGTTCAGACCGTGGATATAGGCTTCGCCGATCTGGCCGCCGTGGGTGTTGACGGGCAGCTTGCCGCCGCGGCCGATGTGCCCGGCGCGGATGAAGTCCTTCGCCTCGCCGCGTCCGCAGAAGCCGAACTCCTCTAGTTGCGGCAGCACGAACGGCGTGAAGTGGTCGTACAGCACCGCGGTCTGGATGTCCTGCGGGCCCACGCCGGCCATGTCGTAGAGTTGCCGCGCGACCAGCCCCATTTCGGGGATGGCGGTCAGGTCGGGACGATAGAAGCCGGTCATCATCTGGAAGTCACCGGCCGCGCCCTGCGCCGCGCCGCGGATGACCACGGGCTTCTGCCTGAGGTCACGCGCCCGATCGATCGAGGTGATCACCATCGCCACCGCACCGTCGCTCTCCTGGCAGCAATCGAAGAGGCGCAGCGGCTCGGCGATCCAGCGCGACTTGCGGTAATCCTCGAGCGTGATCGGCTTGCCGTGGAAGAACGCGGCCGGGTTGGTCGCGGCGAAATCGCGCGTCGACACCGCGACGCGGCCGAAATCGTCCGGCTCCGCCCCCCAGGTGTGCAGATAGCGCTTCGCGCACATCGCGACCCACGAGGCCGGGGTCGACAGGCCGAAAGGCATGTACCAGCCGAAGTGCACGGTCTCGAAGGAATTCGGGTCGGTGCTGATCAGGCCGCCCTGGCCGAAGCGAAAGCCCGAGCGCTCGTTCATCGCGCGGTACACCACCACCGCCTTGCAGACGCCCGTGGCCACCGCCATCGCCGCGTGCAGCAGCGGCCCGCAGGCCGCGCCGCCACCGTAGTGCGTGCGCGAGAAGAACTTGAGCTCCTTGCCGCCGAGCAGCCGGTACAGCTCGATCTCGGGGTTGTTGTCCATGGTGTAGCTGGCCATGCCGTCGACTTCGTCGATGGAAAGACCCGCATCAGCCAGCGCCATGCTGATCGCCTCGACGCCGAGCTGGATCTCGCTGCGCCCGGAATCCTTCGAAAACTCGGTGGCGCCCAGGCCGACGACCGCCGTCTTGCCGCTCAGAAACTTGTTGTCGCTCATCGTGTTCTCCTCAGGGCAGCGCCACGGTCACCGTGCCGGTGACGTGGTAGCCCAGGCCATTCTTGCCGCCGACCTCGATGTCCACGGTCTTCGCGTCGCCGTTGACTTGCGTCACCTTGCCCTTGATCACCATCGTGTCGCCCGGGTAGTTGGGCGCGCCGAGGCGGATCTTGACCGAGCGCAGCAGCGCCTCGGGTCCGGCCCAGTCGGTGACGTAGCGACCGACGAAGCCGTTCGTGGTGATGATGTTCATGAAGATGTCCGGCGAGCCCAGCGCCTGCGCACCGGGCTTGTCGTGGTGCACGTCCTGGAAATCGCGCGTCGCCAGCGCCGTCGAGACGATCAGGCGCGTGGTGATATCGATGCTGAGCGGCGGCAGCTCGTCGCCGACCGCCACGTCCGCGAAGGCGCGGGTGGTCCTGTCCTGGATGCTCATAGTCCGATCTCGATAGTCTGGTTGGAAAGGCTGGCGCCGAAGCGGGCCAGGATCCGGCTGCCGCCGCCGAGACTCAGCTCGATCTGCCGCGCCCACAGGAAGTAGCGGTGGATCGGCGCGTCCACGTCCGCGCCGGCGCCGCCGTGCAGGTGCTGGCACGCGTGGCCCACGCGATGCCCCGCCTCGCAGGCCCACCAGGCGAGAGAGGCCACCGCCGATTCCGCGGGCAGGTGCTCGGACATCCGCCACGCCGACTGCCACGCTGTCGAGCGCAACGCCTCGACATCGATGTAGGCATCGGCCGCGCGGTGCGCCACGGCCTGGAAGCCCGCCAGCGGCTTGCCGAACTGCTTGCGCTCGATGGTGTGCGCCGCGGTGCGGCGCAGCGCGTCGGACAGCACGCCGAGCTGCATGAAGCCGAGCGCCGTCGCGGCACGCGTGCCGATCCACTCGGCGATGCAGGCGCCCTCGCCGGGCTTGCCGAGCAGGTCGGCGGCGGCCACCTTCACGGCCGTGAATTCCAGCGTGTCCACCGGCTCGTGGTTGGTGCCACGCTGGCGCTCGCGCGTCAGCCCGGC
The DNA here is from genome assembly GCA_018057015.1 of Pseudomonadales bacterium. Lineage (GTDB taxonomy): Bacteria > Pseudomonadota > Gammaproteobacteria > Pseudomonadales > UBA5518 > UBA5518. The sequence goes on from JAGPES010000031.1 coordinate 7,561, forward strand.
GGTATCCGCCGGCACCAGGAACACGTGCGTCGCGCCGTCGTCGGCCTGCGCGGGCACCACGATCGCGGCTGCCTCGAGGCTGTAGGGCACCCGGTCCAGCGTGCCGTCGAGGCGCCAGAGCGCACCATCGGCGCTCGCGCGCGGCAGGCGATCGGCATGCCCCCCGGCCTCGGGGTAGCACAGCGCGCCGCTCAGCAGCACCTCGCCGCGCGCAACGCCGGGCAACCAGCGCGCGCGCTGCGCCTCGCTGCCGAACTGCGCGATGGGGAGCGCGCCCAGCACCACGGTGGCCAGCAGCGGCAATGCCGCGACGTGACGTCCCTGCTCCTCGAACACCGCGCACAGCTCGGTGAAACCGAGCCCGCTGCCGCCGTGCTCCTCGGCCAGCGCCACGCCGATCAGGCCGGCTTCGGCCAGCAGCCTCCAGAGCTCCGTGTGATAGGCGATCTGGCGGCGGTCGAAACGCTTCAGCGCCTCGTCACCCGACTGGTCGGCGAAGATCTGCGCCGCCAGCTGCTGGATCGACTGCGATTCTTCGGAACGCGTGAAATCCATGTTCAGTCTCCCTTACTTCACGACGCGGAACAGCGGCAGCGTGCAGCCTTCCTCGACTTCGCGGAATACCACCTCGACCGGCGCGCCGATCTGCACGTCGTCCGGATGGGTGTCGACAACCTGGCTCACCAGGCGCGTGCCTTCCCCGAGCTCGACCAGCAGAATGGTGTTCGGGTAGTCGAACGGCGGGATCTGCGGGTGGTGCATCACGACGAAGCTGTAGATCGTGCCCTTGCCCGAACTGGTGACCGTGTCCCACTCCAGCGACTGGCACGACGGGCACATCGGTCCGGGCGGGTGGCGCAGCGTGTTGCAGGCCTTGCAGCGCTGCACCAGCAGCTTGCCGGCCCGCACCCCTTCCCAGAAGAACTTCGTGTCGTGGTTCTCGATCGGGCGGAAGCGCCTGATACCCGCCGGCCTGGCCGGATCGCCCGCGGGCGCGGCCTCCTGCGCGCGATCGGGCGCACGGTAGTTGAAGACGCGAAAGCGCATGTCACCGACTTTCTCGCCATTCTGGTCGAAATACTCCTCCAGCTCGGTGACGAAATAACCGGTGCCGAGCGCCGTGGTCTTCTGCGGCGAGATCGACTCGATGCTGGACTTGTGATGCAGCTTGTCGCCCGGCTTCAAGTAGCGGTAGTAAGTCTGTTCGCAGTTCACCGCGACCACCGCCGGAAAGCCGATGGACTTGAGGTAGGTCGAGATCGCGAAGGGATCGGCGTCGTCCGATCCCGGCGCCCACTTGCCGCCTGCGCCGCGCATGGTCCACACCTGCATCATGGTCGGCGGGGCCACGAGACCGCCGTGTACCGACTTCGCCGCAAATGCGGGATCGATGTAGACCGGGTTCTCGTCACCGAGCGCCTCGCACAGGTGCCGGATCATCGGCGCGTTCACCTCGTCCCAGCTGTTGTAAGGACCGCTGGGTGGGCGGCCCACATAGCTCTGGATCGTCTCGTCTGTCTCGCTCACGACAATGCATCCTCCCGGTCTGGGGTTGTTTGCTTCGGTTTCTCGCCCGGCACCTGCACGCCGCGCCACAGGTGTGCCACCAGCGCGGCATGCCTGAGCCGCTCGGGTGGCGGGTTCTCCAGGAACAGTGCGCGATAGAACATGACCGAGATCCACTCGGTCATTTCCTCTTCGTCCAGTTCCAGCGCGCGCAACGCCGGTGCGCGCACGATGTAGTACTCCGACAGCACGTGCTCGCCGATGCCGCCCAGCATCGTCGTCACCAGCGCCGCCTGCGCCCCGGACAGGCGCGCCTGCGGAAACATCCTCGGCAACGCGCGCGCCAGGAGTTCGAGGCGACGATGGTAGCTCGCGCGCCACAACTCGCCGAACTCCGGTTCCTCGTCGCCCATCTGCACCATGCAGCGCATGATGCCCGGGTTGCGCGCGTAGCTCTGCACGACTGTCCGGTTGTGCGCATACATGCGCGCGTACCAGTCGCCCTTGGCCACGCCGCGCTCGATCTCGTCGATCGCCTCGAAGCGCTGCATGAAATCCGCGAGCACCTCGATGGCGAGCGTCTTCAGGTCAGGGAAGTAGTGGTAGAAGAGCCCCGAGGCTACCCCGGCCTCGCGCGTCACGTCCACCACGCGCATGTGCCGGTAGCCCTCCCGCTCGAGCACGCGTGCCGCCGCCTCCTTCAATCGCGCCCGCGCCTGCTCGCCGCGCGCGCTGTGCGCGGCCCGGCTGGCCGGGGCGATCCCTCCCCCCGCATCGGCTGCACCCGCCTGCCTGTGCGCCTTCGGGTCGCTCATCCACACTCCTCTGCCAGAGGTTTTGCATATTGTTATTGAAATTGAATCCGGATTCAATATCATGGTGACCAGGTTTAACCCGGAGCGCGGAACTGCCATGCACATCGACTACACGGATTCGCAAAAAGCCCTGCGCCGCGAGCTGCGCGCCTACTTCGGCACGCTGATGACGCCGGAACTGCGCGAAGGAACGCGCGGCAACGAAGGCGGGGACGCCTACAAGCAGGTGATCCGCCAGCTCGGCAAGGACGGCTGGCTCGCGCTCGGCTGGCCCAGGGAATATGGCGGCCAGGGACGCAAGTATTCCGAGCAGCTGGTGTTCTTCGAGGAGGCACAGCTCGCCGAGGTACCACTTCCCTTCGTGACCATCAGCACCGTGGCGCCGGCGCTGATCGCACTGGGTTCCGAGGAACACAAGGCTTTCTTCCTGCCGAAGATCGCGGCGGGCGAGCTGCACTTCGCCATCGGCTACACCGAGCCGGGCGCCGGCACCGATCTTGCCGCGCTGAAGACCAGCGCGGTGCGCGACGGCGACGAGTACGTGATCAACGGCAGCAAGATCTGGACGAGCAGTGCCGAAGCCGCCGACTACATCTGGCTCGCCGCGCGCACGGACCCCGACGCGAAACCCCAGCACAAGGGCATCACGATCTTCATGGTCGACGCCAGGCAGCCGGGCTTCAGCTTCACGCCGCTCTACACCGTGGGCGGCGTGCGCTCCAACGCCAGCTACTACGACAACGTGCGCGTGCCGGCCTCGATGATCGTGGGCGAACTCAATGGTGGCTGGAAGGCGATCACCTCGCAGCTGAACCACGAGCGCGTGGGCCTGGCCGCGATCGGCGTGCAGGGCTGGGGCCTGCTGCAGCGGGTAATGACGTGGGCACAGACCACCGACGCCGGCGGCGGCAAGCGCGTAGCCGACCTGCCGTGGGTGCAGTCCGCGCTGGCCGAGGTGTACACGCGCCTGGAGGCGATGCGCCTGATGAACTGGCGCATGGCATGGCAGCTCGACACCGGCGAGCCGGATCCTGCCTTCTCCTCCGCGATCAAGGCCTACAGCACCGAGTGCCTGATCGCGGTCGACAAGCTGATGCTGAACGTGACCGGCATGTCCGGGGCACTGCGCCGCGGCTCGCCCGGCGCGGCGCTGAACGGCGACCTCGAGGAACACTACCGCAAGTGCCAGATCAACACTTTCGGTGGCGGCGTCGCCGAGGTGATGCGCGACCTGATCGCGCAGTTCGGTCTCGGCATGTCGGCGTACAGCCGGCGCTGAGCACTGTGGGTCCGGCTTCAACCGGACGACATTGGGGCTCGTGGGTGCGGCTGAAGGGGGTGTCGCAAAACACCCTCAAGCGCACGACCACGCCGACTTTCGGGGATCGCGCCCGCTCAGAACAGGTTCCTGGTCGCGGCAATGCGGGCGTAGAACTCGGGCAGCTGGGCCGGATCCGTGATGTAGGGGTGATGCTCGAATTCCACCACCGTGGCGCCGGCCTCCAGCATGGCCGGGATGTCGGCGATGGTGCGCTCGAGATCACCCTTGCCGGCAGCGTCGAAATACATCGGCAGGTGCGCACGCACCTGCAGCGTCGCCGGGTCACGGCCGGCGGCCACGAAGGCATCGCGGATGCGCGCCACGCCGTCGCGCACGTAGTCGAAGTCGGTGGAGATCGGGATCCAGCCGGCACCGAGCTCCGCTATGCGCTGCGCCTGGCGCGGCGTGGGCTTCACGCCGTACCACAGCGGGATGCCGCCGTCGCGCGGGAACGGGGTGCTGTAGACGCGATCCAGGTTCACGCTCGATGAGCTGAAGCTTGCCGGCGCCTCGCGCCACAGCACCTTCATCGCGCGCACGCCGTCGTCAAGCATGGTCCACGCCTTGTCGAAGTCGAGCCCCACGGCATCGAACTCCTCGCGCTGCCAGCCGGTGCCGATGCCGATCTGCAGCCGGCCAGGCGCCAGCGTGTCGAGCGTGGCGAGCATCTTCGCCAGCACGGCCGCCGGGCGCAGCGGCGCTATCAGGATACCCGTGGCGAGCTCGATGCGCGTGGTCACGGCCGCGATCGCGGCGAGCAGCGTCAGCGGCTCGAACCACGGCGCGGACGGGGGCAGCGGGAACGGGCCGTAGGGATAGCGGTCCGTGTGCTCGCCCATCACCACGTGGTCCGTGAACACGACCTGGTCGAGTCCGGCCGCATCGGCGAGTTTCGCCGCTTCCAGGTAACCGCGCGCATCGCCGCCGTAGTAGTTGTGGACACCGAACATGCCCATCGCAACGCCGAACTTCGCCATCAGGTGATTCTCCCTCGTGTCACTGTTGTTGCATCAATCGAGACCGCGCGTCGCGCGTTCACTGCGCGGGTGGCCGCTGGCCGGCGCAGAGAATTTCCGTCACCAGTTCCGTGTCCATGTACTCCTTCAGGCGCACGAGCTGCCCGTCGCGGAACTGGAACAGGAAGTGGTACAGATTGTTGTAGAGTTTGCCGGAGGCGTGCATGCCGCGCGATTCTGCCTCGACCGCCACGCGCTCGCCCTGCGCCGTCATGGCATGGATGGTGAACTCTATGCCCTGCGGAAAGGCCTCGAAGATGCGCCCCGCCGCCTCGCGTATCTGCGCCTTGGTGAAGGTGCCCGAGATCAGGGTGTGGCCCGAGGTCCAGACCACACCGTCCTCGGCGTAGGCGTCCACGATGCGCGCGGTATCGCCGGCACTCATTGCGTCGATGAAGCGCTCGACCAGCTGCCTGTTCCTTTCCTCGAGCGACATCGCAACAACCCCCCGGTTCGCAGGGGGCGACTATAGCGGCTCGCGCACAGCGTGGCCACCGCGCTGCGGCGCTCGCCACTCGCCGCGGCACCGGCACGGCTATAGAATGAGCAGCATCGCGATGACGAGGTGATTGCCATGAATCGCATCGACCGCAATGCACGCGAGCTCGTGCGGGCGATGGCCATCTGCGGCCTGTGCCTGGCGGCGTCGGTCACGGATCCGGCGCGGGCCGCCGCACAGGACATCGCTCCCGTCACGACGGCTGGAGCGCAGCGAGGCGCGAGCGAGTCGGCCGGGGCGGATGCGCCGCCGGCCGATCCCGCTGCGATGCAGGCAGACGCCGCTGAGCAGCCGGGCGCGGCAGCACCCTCGCCCGTTGCCGAACGCCACCTCGAGGCCGTGCGCGCGATCGAGGACGAGGGCGGCGCCTATGCGCCCGAACTGCCGCAGCACCTGCTCGGCCTGGGCCTGGCCTACCAGCGGCAAGGCCGTCACGCGGAGGCAGTGGAGACGCTGAATCGCGCCGCGCACGTCAGCCGCGTCAACGAGGGCCTGTACAACGCCGGCGACATCCCGCTCCTGGAGCACCTGATCGAGAGCTATGCGGCGCTCGGCGACTGGGAGCAGGTCGACAACCGTTACCAGCAGGTGTTCGCCATCCACCACCGCAACTACGGCGAGCGCGACGCGCGCCTGCTGCCCGCGCTGCAGAAGCTCTCGTCGTGGCACCTGCGCGCCTACATCGACGGCATGGGGGGCGAACCGCTGAACCACCTGCTCACGGCGCGCAATCTCTTCGACGCGTCGGCACAGCTCATCCAGGACAACTACGGCCCCGCGGACGCCCGCATGGCCAAGACGCTGCGCCAGCGCGCGCTGGTCGATTACTACCTGGCGAGCTACGCGCCGCCGCCGCCGGAAGCGGGCCTGAGCTTCGGGACCGAGTCCATGGAGCCGCCGGCGACGCCGATCTACGTCGTGAACAGTTTCGTTTCGGGGCGCGATGCGCTGCGCCGCGTGGTGGAGCTGCGCCAGCAGGACGGCGCGAGCACCGGACTGGAGCGCAGCCAGGCGCTGGCGGAGCTCGCCGACTGGCACCAGCTTTTCAGCCGCCGGCAGACGGCGCTGCGCCTCTACCAGGACGCGTGGACTGTCGGCGCGCAGGACGGCGCGCTGTCCGCGCAGATCCAGGCGAGCGTGTTCGGCCGTCCGCTGGCATTGCCCGTGCTGCCCGCGGAGCTCGACGCCGCCGCCCCCGGCGCTGCGGGTCCGGCCTGGATCACGGTCCGCTTCGCCGTGAACGAAAGCGGGCGCGCCGAGGACGTCGAGGTGATAGAGTCCTCGCCGCCGGCCGCCGACAAGCACATCTCGCGCCTGCGCAAGCGCCTGCTGGGCACCGCGTTCCGCCCGCGCTTCGACGCCGGTCAACCGGTTGCGACCGCGAACGTTGCATACCGCTACACCTACACACCATGAGCAAGGCCTCCATGCGCACCGTACTCGTCGCGCCGTTCATCGTGCTGCTGGCGCTGGCGGGCTGCAAGACCACCAGCACCAGTCCGTCCACCCCGCAGCCGCCCGCCAGCCCTCCCACGGCCTCCTCCTCGCCCGCGCAGTCATCCACCGCGGGCACGTCGGCCTCTCCTTCGCCGGCGGCCGGCGCGCCGGGCACTCGCAGCGCGGAGAGCCAGGACAATGGCGGTGCCACGCCGACGTCCGCGGGCGGGCCGGCCGGGGGGGATACAGGCGCCGCGCCGGAAGGCGCCGAGCCGCAACAGGGCACACCGTCGGAGCAGGTCACGCTGGAAGACAGCGAAGCCGCGGCGAGCGGCGAATCCGGCGCAACGCAGGCCGCCGCCGACGGCGCGACATCGGAACAGGAAGTGCTGGACGCGGCACTCGAGGCGATGCAGCGCGCGGCACGGGAACCGGGTCTCGAGGAAGCCGCCACGGGCAGCGCAGCGACGACCGGAGATGCGGCGGCGGGACAACCCGGCGGCGGCGCGCAGGCTGCGGCTAGCGGCTCCGCTGCAAGCGCCGGGTCGGGAGCCGCGGGCGCTGCTGCGGCCGAAATCCGGGCGGCGGCCGAGGGCGTGACGGCCGGAGGCAGCGGTGACGGCGAGCTGGAGAAGCTGAACCGCGAGCTCAACGATTCACTGGCACGCTTCGACGGCGCGATGCTCGGCGAGCGCGAGCGCAACCAGGCCCGTATCGAGGAGACCGGCGGCGGACGCGCCGGCGCGGGCACGGAGGCGCTCGAAGACGAGGCCGGGGCGGGCGGCGCCGGGGAGGAATCCTCGTATGGAACGCCGATGCCCTCGCGCAGCGGCGGCGACGCCGGGGGCACCGCGGATGATTCCTCCAGCGGCAGCGGCATGTCGACGGCCGGCGGCGGCAGCGGCCGCAAGGGCGACTTCGAGCACACCGCGAGCAACAGCGCCAACGTGCCGGCCGATATCCCCGACGGCACGGACGACGACGTGGTGGCGCGCCAGATCCGCGAGGCCGCGATGAAGGAGAAGGATCCCGAGCTGCGCGAGAAGCTCTGGGACGAATACCGCAAATACACCGGTTCGATGAAGAGGTAAGGATCGATGGGCCTGCTCCAACGCGCCGCCGGCGTCGTATGCGTCGCGATCGCCTTCCTCCTGCTCGGCGGCTGCGCCTCCAGCACGGTGCGCTCCACCACCGTGACCCCGGTGATAGCGGGCGATCCGGCGATGCCCGAGGAGCAGCTGCTCGACGTGGGCGTGCGCCTGTTCGCCTCGGGCGCAGAGCAGTTGAAGGAAGACGAGCTCATGACCGCCCCCGAGATCCGCGAGGCCGAAGCGCGCTTCATGCCGACGGTACTGGCGCAGACGCTGCAGAAGAGCGGCCACTGGGGCGCGGTGCGCGTGACACCGGCGAAGACCGCGATCACCGACGTGGTCGTGGACGGGCGCATCCTCGAGTCCACCGGGCTGGACCTGGTGCTCGAGATCACGCCGAGCGACGCCAGCGGCCAGGCCTGGTACACCCGACGCTACGAGGGCACCGCCAGCAAGTTCAGCTATGACCCGAAGCGGGCCGCCGGCGAACCCTTCCAGGACGTGTACAACCGCATCGCGAACGATCTCGCGATGCATCGCGCGACGCTGTCCGCGGACAGGGTGCTCGAGTTGCGCACGATCAGCGAGCTGAAGTTCGCCGAAAATTTCTCGCCGCAGGCCTTCGGCGGCTACCTCGAGACCGACCGCAAGGGTGTCACGAAGATCGCGCGCCTTCCGGCCGGGAACGACCCGATGCTGGCGCGGGTGCGCCAGATCCGTGAGCGCGATGGCCTGTTCGTCGACACGCTGCAGGACTACTACAACGGCTTCGCGCAGCAGATGTC
>JAGPES010000404.1 GCA_018057015.1 Pseudomonadales bacterium
GTAGACCAGGAATTCCCGGTCGCCGTGCGCGGTGGCCTGGGCGAAGACCTCGGCGAGACTGCGCGGGGCGTTGCGGTAGAGGCGGTAGTCGACGCCGTCGATGCGCGCAGTCACCAGCTCGAAGGGCGCGCCGGGGGCGGTGAGCTGTGCCACGGCGGCGTCGTATTCGGTTTTGATGGAACTCATCTCGTTTGCGCTCCTGTTCCCCATGCATCTGTCGGCATGAATGCCGACCTACACCGCAAGGGTCCGGCAAAGCCGAACCCGCCTTGTTCGATTTGTGGGTCGCCATTCATGGCGACTGCAGCACCGGGCGAAGCACATGTCGGCATGAATGCCGACCCACATGAATGCTGGCCCACATCAATGCCGACCCGCATCATGATCAGAAATGCACACCCTTCATGAGTTGTGCCATCGCGACCTGCTCGCTGGTCACCTCGGGCGGGACCGAACCGGCCGGCAGGCCCTTGGCGGCTTCGGAGTCCGGGAACATGCGGAAGGTCGCGTTGTTGACGATCTCGGCGAACTTCGGAAACAGCGCGCCCATGGCCGACATGAACACGCCCATGCCGGTCGCCACGCGCGCCTTCTTGTGGATGATTGCCTCGACGACCAGGTCCACGGCTTCCTCGACCTCCATCGTCGGTGCGTACTCGTAGATTTTCGTGGGCGCGATCATCTCCGTGCGCACCAGCGGCATGTTGACGTTCGTGAACGCGATGTTGCGGTCGGAGTACTCCGCTGCCGCGCACAGCGAAAATCCCTCCAGCGCGGACTTCGAGGCGATGTAGGCCGAGAAGCGCGGCGGGTGACCCAGCACGCCGATGGAGGAGATGTTGATGATGTGCCCGCGACGGCGCTTGTCCATGCCCGGCAGCACGCGCAGTATCATGCGCAGCGCGCCGAAGTAGTTGAGCTGCATGGTGCGCTCGAAGTCGTGGAAGCGTTCGTAGGCCAGCGACACCGAGCGGCGGATCGAGCGTCCGGCGTTGTTGATCAGGATGTCCACGCCGCCGTGGTCGAACTCGATCTGCTGCATCACGCGGTCCACGGACTCCAGGTCCGCTCCGTCGCAGACGTAGGCGAAGGCCTGGCCGCCGAGCGCCGTGATCTCGGCGCAGGTTTCGTCGAGCTTCTCCTGCGTGCGCGCGGTGATCACCACCTTTGCGCCCGCGGCGGCCAGGCGAATGGCCGTGGCCTTGCCGATGCCCGCCGAGCCGCCCGTGATCAGCACCACGCGGTCCTTCACCTGGCCTTCCAGCGTGCGGTCCACGAAGAGGTCGGGGTCGAGGTTGCGTTCCCAGTAGTCCCAGATGCGCGGGGCATAGCTCGCGAGCTTGGGCGGCTTGATGCCGCTGCCCTCCAGCAGGCGCTGCGTGTGGCGGCTGTCGTACTTCGTCTCGTAGCGGGTCAGCACCGCGGCCGACTCCGGCATGCCGATGCGCTCGAACATTGCGGTCTTCAGGCGCTTCACCGGCGGCAGCTTGGCCAGCAGGTCGACCAGCGCGGTCGGCACGAAGTTGAACACCTTGGGGTCGAAGCGCATGACGAATTTGGGCGCGTGCGCGGCCTCGGCGAAGATGTTCATCATCTGGCCGGTGGAGTGGTGCTCGGTGTCGACGATGTGGAAGCAGCCGCCGTCCTGTCCGTCGAGATGCGCCAGGAAGTCGATCGCGTTGACCACGTAGTCGACCGGCACGATGTTGTTGATGCCCGAATCCACGCCCACCAGCGGCATCCACTTCGGCATCACGTTGCGGATGCGCTGGATCATCTTGAACGAGTAGTACGGGCCGTCGATCTTGTCGATCTCGCCGGTGCGCGAATGGCCCACCACCGCGCCGGGGCGGTAGATCCGGTACGGGATGCGACACTGCTGGCGCACCACCTTCTCGGACTCGTGCTTGGTGCGGAAATAGGCGTGGTCGAGGTTCTCGGCCTCCTCGAACATGTCCTCGCGGAAGGTGCCGCGGTACAGGCCGCTGACCGCGATCGAGCTCACGTGGTGGAAGCAGCGTGCCCCGAGCTGCCCGGCCGCCTGCACCGCGTACAGCGTGCCGGTGATGTTCGCGGCCTGCTGGCTGGCCTCGCTGGCCGCCATGTCGTAGATCGCGGCGAAGTGGAAGAAGTGGTCGATCGAGCCCTTCAAGCGTGCGAGGTCGGCCTCGGACAGCCCCAGGCCGGGCCGCGTGATGTCTCCGGTGACGCCGATGATGCGCTCCGCGGCGAGCGGGAAGCGCGCCCTTAGCTCCTCGAGCTTGTGCTGCGAGGATTCGCGGACCAGCACGTTGATGGTGCCTTGACGCAGCAGCAGGTTCTCGATGAAGAAGCGGCCGATGAAGCCCGTGCCGCCGGTGAGGAAATAGTTCATGCCGATACTCCTGGTTATTGTTAGATGCAGGTGTGGGGGGGATGCGCAACAATTTACCCCCGACCGCGGCAGAATGCATTAGCGCGAGGCGCCGGTTTCGATAGGCAGGAATCGTCATGCCCGTACTGGGCCGGTCGAGGCCCGTACGGATCGCATGGAGGGCGACGCTTGCTGTAAGCTGCCGCACCTGGTGCGGTCGGGCTCAAGCACGGCAATTCCCGGCCCAAGCGGCGCAAGTCGGGCTTCAGTGGGTGTCGCAAAACGCCGTGCGGCCCTGCCCATACCGCGATTTTCGGCTGTAGGAGCGCGCCATGCGCGCGATATTCGCGGGCATGGCCCGCTCCTACAGCGCTTCGCTCGAGGTCGTGCAGGGTTTTGCGACACGCTCTTCAGGCCGACATTGCTCATTCAGCAGACAATGGGAGAATCGACGTGGGCAGATATGCAATGACGGGTGGCGCCACCGGCATCGGCGCGGCGATCAGGACAGGCCTGCGCGCCGCAGGTCACGAGGTGATCGTGGTGGACATCAAGGATGCCGACATCGTCGCGAACCTGGGAACCGCGGACGGCCGCCGCGCCGCGCTCGAGGGCATCCGCGCGCGCGCCGCCGACGGGCTGGACGGTTTCGTTCCGTGTGCCGGCGTCAACGGCAACATACCGGATCGCGCCCTGGTGCCCAGCGTCAATTACTTCGGTGCCGTGGAACTGGTTGCCGGACTGCGCGACCTGCTGGCCGCGCGCAAGGGCTCCGTGGTGCTGGTGTCCTCCAACTCGGCGCCGCACCCGACCAGCGACGACTACGTGCAGGCGTTGCTCGCGGGCGACGAGGCCAGGGCGCGCGAACTCGCGGTGGCGATGGACGGGCACCCGGTCTACAGCGGCTCGAAGCAGGCCCTTGCCCGCTGGATGCGCCACCAGGTGCGCGATTACGCGCAGGCCGGCATCCGCCTGAACGCAATCGCGCCGGGATATACGCAGACCCCGATGACCGCCGCCGCGGAGGCCGATCCAGAGCTCGGCGACGCGGTGCGCAGGTTCCTCGCCGCGACCCCGGTCGGTCGCGCGGGACAGCCCGAAGACCAGGCCGAAGCGGCCCTGTTCCTGCTCGGCCCCGCGTCCAGCTTCATCTGCGGTGCGCTGCTGTACGTGGACGGCGGTTTCGACGCGATGTCGCGTCCCGACGCGATCTGAGCGTCCGGGACAGCGTC
>JAGPES010000403.1 GCA_018057015.1 Pseudomonadales bacterium
TTCGTAGACCAGCACGTCCTCGGCCTGCGGCGTGCCGATGCGGTGGGAGTACAACGCGTGCCCCGACAGTGCCGCTTCGAGCACCTTGTTCGCGGGAGGTTCCGGGTATCGCGAGTAGAAGAATCCCTTGCCGTCGCGGGTCCACGCGATGCCCGAGAAGCGCATCCAGCGCACCTCGTCGGCAAGATCCCTGCCCGAGGCGATATCGCGTACGCGGATCGTGCGCCAGTCGGCGCCGCCCTGGGCCAGCGCGTAGGCGAGGAGCTTCGCGTCGGGCGAGGGCGCGTATTGCGCCAGCGAGACCGAGCCGTCGGCGGAGATCGCGTTGGGATCGAGCACGAGCTCGGGCTCGGCGTCGGGCGCGGCGCGCATGTACACCGGTGCCTGAGGTTGCAGCCCGCTGTTGCGCGAGTAGAACAGCCGGCCGGCTTCGCGTTGCGGGATACCGGTGCGCGTGTAGGACCACAGCGCCGTGAGGCGCTCGCGGAAATGGGCCTGCAGCGGCAGCGCGGCGAGATAGGGCGTGGTCAAGGCGTTCTGTGCGGCGACCCAGCCAGCCACGGCCGGCGCATCCAGGTCCTCCATCCAGCGGTAGGGATCGGCGATGCGCGTGCCGTGGTAGTCCTCGACGACGCCGCCGCGCAGCGTCTCGGGGTAGTCGAGGGGCCGTTGCATCGATGCCGTGGACACGCAGCCGAGCAGGGCGGCCGCGAGGGCTGCGGAAGCGACGATTCTTTGCATGCGCGATCCGTTCTGGCGGTGATCAGGATGTGGTCTTGCGCGCCGTGGCGCCGATGCGTACCCAAGGTGCCTCAGATCTCGCGCGCTCTCAAGCCTCGTCGCGGTTCGTGCCAGGCGTCAGCCTGGCGCCGTTTCCTGTTGCAGCAGTTGCCGGGCAATTGTGTGATCCGGAGCACACTTGCGGAAGCTCGGCCTCGCGCATGGCGGAGCAGCTTCGATACTCAAGGCTGCCCATGGTTGATCCAGCGCAACGCTCGGTGCAGAGGATGGGGCGATCATGAAACCGTAGTAAAAAAAGGGGTATTTGGATGAAGAGAAGCAGTGGCAACAAGGATGAGTTCGTGAAGGCCGCGCGCAGCCGCGGCAAGGGTGAGGGGTCGCAACGCAAGGCGGGAGCCTGCTCTGCAGCGACCTTCTCGACATTCCGCTTCTGGCCGGTAACGGCGCCGCAGACTCCCCCGGAGCGACAGAAAAAATCCTGAGAGGATCTGTACTGCCGGGTGGAAATCGCAATTGCACGCGGGTTCCACCCGCCAGCGTGGGCTCATCCCGGTCGGGCAGCGCGCACAGGCAGCCCGCATCGGCCGGATGCCCGCGCTCAGCGGCGCCGCCGCGCCAGCGGCTTGCGCAGTTGCGCCAGCGGGCGCGTGTTCAGCACGTCGTCGGGGCCGAGCCAGCCGCGCCGCGCCTGGCCGACGTCCCAAATGCACGGCGCCGACCACCAGGTCGCAGTCGGCGAGCACTTCGTCGGGGAGGTCGAGGCGACCATCCTCGAGGATGTCGACCTCGATGCCCCTCAGCAGCGTAATGCCCTCGAGTTCGGCGTTGAGCACGTCGATCCCGACCATCTGGCGGCGCAGGCGCTCGGGATCCAGCCCGTGCGCTCCATCAGCGGGGGCAGCCTGCCCGCGCAAGCGGCCTCGATCTCGCCGCGGTTCTCGCGCAACTCCGGCGCGATCCACGGCAGCCCGAGCGCGCGGTACACCGATTCCTCGGTGGCACCGGTGCTGCGCCTGTTGCCGCGGAACAGCCCGTATTCGCCGAGCTTCAGCCCGAGTGATTGCGCGATGCGGCGCAGCGCGATGTTGTGCGCCTTGGAGCCGGTGAAGTAGAGCAGGGCAGCGCCGTGGCTGTCGGGTTCCACCACGCGCAGGTCGACCTGCAGCCCGCATCTCAGCATAACGGTCGCGCGCGTCTCGCCGTGCGCCAGCACTTCGGCCACCTCGTCGTAGCGCACGAAGCGCTCCATCACCGCCGCGGCCGCGCTGGCGCTGACCAGGATGTCGATGTCGCCCACGGTCTCGAGCGCGCGGATCCTGCCGCTGCGCGCGGCCTCCGCCAGCTGCTCCAGGCTCGTCACGCGTAGCCGATCGTATAGCGCTTGCACCCGCTTCGGGTCGAAGTGCGGGATCTCGAGCAGCTGGGTGATGGTCGGTGGCAGCTTGCGCGCCGCATTGCGGTAGGCACGCACGCGAAACGGATTGGCACCCTCGATCTCGAGCAGGTCGGCGATCTGCCCTAATCCTTCGCGATGTCGGCGTTGTGGATGCTCATCAGCCCTTGATGCACACCAGCGGTTCGAGCCGCGCCACCTTGCGCGCGAGCCCCGCAGCCTCCGTCGCGTCGACCACCTCGGCGACGTCCTTGTAGGCGCCGGGCGCTTCCTCCGCCACGCCGCGCGTGGACGGGCTGCGGATCAGGACGCCGCGCGCGGCGAGCTGGTCGATCACCGCGCGGCCCTGCCACTGCCGCGAGGCCTGGTGGCGGCTCATTGCGCGCCCGGCGCCGTGGCAGGCGGAGCTGAAGGAGCGCGCCTCGCCCTCGCGCGTGCCGACCAGCACGTAGGAGCCGGTACCCATCGAGCCGCCGATCAGCACCGGCTGTCCGATCGCGCGCAATGGCTCCGGAACCTCCGGGTGCCCGGGGCCGAAGGCACGCGTCGCACCCTTGCGGTGCACCCAGAGCCTGCGCGGCGTGCCCTCGACCGTATGCTCCTCCAGCTTGCAGGTGTTGTGCGACACGTCGTAGAGCAGGCGCAGGCGGGCCTGCGGCAGCACCTCCGCGAAGGCCTCGCGCGCCAGGTGCGTGATGATCTGGCGGTTCGCCAGGGCGCAGTTGATCGCCGAGCGCATCGCGCCGAGGTATTCCTGGCCGAGCGGCGAGTCGATCGGTGCGCAGGCGAGCTCGCGGTCGGGCAGGCTGATGCCGTGCTGCGAAGCCGCGACCGTCATCCGCTTCAGGAACTCGGTGCCGATCTGGTGACCCAGGCCACGCGAGCCACAGTGGATGCCGAGCACCACGTCGTTCTCGCGCAGGCCGAATACCGCGGCGGCGTCGCTGTCGAAGAGCTGCGCGACGCGCTGCACCTCGAGGTAATGGTTGCCGGAGCCGAGCGTGCCCATCTCGTCGCGCTGGCGTTCGCGCGCGTGAGCGGAGACGCAGGCGGGCCGCGCGTCGCGCATCTGCCCGTGTTCCTCGATGCGCTCGAGGTCGGTTTCCTCTCCCCAGCCCTGTTCCACCGCCCAGCGCGCGCCGCCCGCGAGCATCCGGTCCATTTCCTTCGTGCCGAGACGGATCGCTCCGGTGCTGCCGAGGCCTGCCGGCACCTTGTGGCTCAGCACGTCGGCGAGTGCGCGCTGCCGTGTCACCAGGGTGTCGAAGTCGAGGCCGGTGTGCAGGCAGCGCACGCCGCAGGAGATGTCGAAGCCCACGCCGCCCGCGGACACCACGCCGCCAGCGTCGGCATCGAAGGCCGCGACACCGCCGATCGGGAAGCCGTAGCCCCAGTGCGCGTCGGGCATGGCGTAGGAGGCCTGCACGATCCCGGGCAATGTCGCGACGTTC
>JAGPES010000405.1 GCA_018057015.1 Pseudomonadales bacterium
TGCCCGACTCGAGCAGCCGGCAGATCTCGTCGACGTTGGCGAGCAGCGGCGCGTATTGCACGATATCGGCGTCCAGCGCGAGGATCTCCTCGATGCTGGTGGTGCACTTCACGCCGAGCGGGCCGATACCCGCGATCTCGCCCGCGTCGCGGCCGGCCTTCTGCGGGCTGAACACCCGGCAGCCGACCAGCTCGAAGGCCGGGTTGCGGCTGCAGGTGACGATGTTGAACTTCCCGATGGCGCCCGTGGCCCACTGGATCACGCGCAGCGCCTTGCTGGTGTTGCCCATCACGATGACCTCGCTGTTGCCGTTGCTGTTGATTGCCGAAACGAACGGGTCCTGCGTCAGCGTGCGGACTCCGTGTCCATGAGCTTGCGCTCACGCAAGCCCGACCTGACTTCGATGAACTCCGCACCCACGCCGGGCGGAAATTCGAAACACTGCGCGATTGCCTCGCCCATCACCTCGGGCGTGGTACTGCCGCCGTAGTGGCTGCCACGCTCCAGCCAGGCCGCGTAGGCCTCCTCGGCCGCCGCGGGGTCGAGGTTCGACACGCTGCCGGTGAACACGCTGCCCGAACTGAACAGCGTGAGCAGGATGTTGTCGGCCCGCAACTCCTCGCGCAACTCGCTCGTGAACTGCTCGACCGCTGCCTTGCTGGCGCTGTAGATGCCCAGGTGCGCAAACTCGTTGCGGTCGCGCACCGAGGACGAGGACACGTTGACGATGCGCCCGCCGCCGCCCGCGCGCAGCAGCGGGATCGCCGCCTGGCAGCCGAAAACGGTACCGAGGAAGTTGAGCTCCAGCACCCGGCGCACCTCGGCTTCCGGCATCACTTCGATGCGTCGCGCGAAATTCAGCCCCACGTTGTTGATCACGCCGTCGAGCCGCCCCCAGTGCGAGGCGATGCGTTCGAATGCCGCCGCAACGCCCGCCCGGTCGCACACATCGACGGCTACCGCCAGGGCGTTCGCGCTGCCGAGCCCCTCGACCACGCCGTGCAGCCGTGCAGCATCGCGCGCCAGCAAGGCGACGCGCGCCCCCCGCGCCAGAAGGCAGCGGGCCGCGCCCAGGCCGATGCCCATCGATGCGCCGGTGACCACGATCACCTGGTCCGTTACGCGCCACTGATGCATCCGTCACCACCTCGATTGTCAGGCGACCTGCCGTGGGGCATAGTAAAAACTCAGCCTGGTTCAGCTAATAGGCGAATTCGCCAATAACTGGTCGTTCTGGCCGAGCCGCGGAGACTGCGTTCAGCACCATGCGCGTCGCCATAGCCGTCACCCACGAATCCGTGATCTCGGTGGTCGCCTCGGCCTACGAGACAATCGAATTCTGTGCGCGCATGCAGCGCACGGACGGCACCGAGGCGCAGGTTTTCGCGGTGAGCAGCGAGCCCGAGGCCGTGTTCCGGCAGCGGTTCGGCTTCTTCGAGTTCCTGGACTCCCGCCTCTCGGCACCCGTCGACTGGGTGTTCGTCCCGGCACTGGTGGTCGACGAGCCGTGGATGCCCGCCAGGTACCTGCCGCTGATTCGCTGGCTGCGGCGCGCCGCCGACAGCGGCGCGCTGATCACCGCGGTCGGCACCGGCAGCTTCCTGCTCGCCGAGGCCGGTGTGCTCGACGGCAGGGAAGCCGTCACGCATTCGCGCTACGCCGGTCATTTCGCCCGCCGCTATCCACGCGTTTCCTTGCGACGTGACGCGAACTGGATACGCGATGGACAGCTGCTCCTGACCGGCGACATGCCGTGGCAGGAACTGATGCTGGCCGTGATCGGCGAGCGCTGGGGAGCGCAGACCGCGCAACTGGCCGCGGACACCTACGCCATGCACTGGCAGCAACTGATCCAGCGCCAGGAAGCGCTCATCCAGCGACTCGATCCGGCCATCGCCGCGGCGCAGCGCTGGCTGCTCGAGCACGCCGCCGAGCGCGACGTGATCAACCGTTGCGTCGACACGCTGGGACTGGCGCGGCGCACGCTCAACCGCCGCTTCAAGGAGAGCACGGGCATCACACCACACGAGTTCGTGCAGCAGTCGCGGCTGAAGACGTCGCGCGACCTGCTGATGTTCACCAATCGCAGCGTCGAGGACATCTGCCACGAAGCGGGCTACGACGACGTGGCGACTTTCTACAAGCTGTTCCGCCGCCGCTTCGGCACCTCGCCGAGCAGGTTCCGCCGCCAGCTGGCCTGACGCGCAACTCCGCGGCCCGCGCCGGTCACGATTGCCACCTTGCCGTCGATGCGCAGGCGATCGATCAGTGCCACAGCGCGCCGAAGCTGCCGATGATCGGCAGGTCCAGGAAGGTGCGGATACCTGGCTGCGCGGTGCATACCCACGGAATCGCGTTGACCGCATGGATGCCCGTGGCTATCACCGCGGCCTCCTCTCCGCCCCGGTTGTAGCGCGGATTGGCCGGATCGAAGCTGGCGCAGGTGGACACCTTGCACTGGAACGAGGGCGTTCCCTCGATCGTGATGGTCCACTCCACCTCCTTCTCGGAACCGATCGGCCACGCCGGCTCGATGTCGAGCGTGGTCTTCCAGTAGGTGCGCAGGATGATCGCGGGCCTGCCGTTGACGATCCCCGACCACTCGAAGCGCCGGCAGGCCACGGTGCCCGCCTCGATCGCGCAGTCCGGCGACAGCACGACGCGCTCGCGCGCGATCGCGACCTCGTGGTTGTCCTCCACGCGCTCGAGCGTGGCGCCGAGGTGATCGGCGATCATCTGCATCGATTCGCGGAAATAGGCGCTCATCCACGCGATGAACGGGTTGTCGGGACGCAGCGCCTCATGCGGCGTCTTGCCGAATCCGATGTGGTCCATCATGATCCCGGGCGCCTTACTGGCGTAGTGCGCCACGTCGGAGACTTCCTGCACGATGATGCGCTGCGCGCGGTAGCTCAGCCCCGACAGCGTCAGTGGCAGCACGTCGCTCATGAACGCGGGGTTGATGCCGGATCCGTGGAACACGCTGGCGCCGACGAGACAGGCGGCCTGCAGCTTGTCGACGACCTCCTCGCCGTGGGTCTGCGGGTACATGTTCCCCGCCGTGGTGATCACGCTGACGCCGGCGCGCAGCAGCGCGGCGATTTCGTCGTAGTCGGGCTGCATCGGTACGTAGAGCACGCAATCGGCCGCAGACAGCGGCAGGTCCGCCATGTCGCGCACGG
Organism: Pseudomonadales bacterium; assembly: GCA_018057015.1. GTDB lineage: Bacteria > Pseudomonadota > Gammaproteobacteria > Pseudomonadales > UBA5518 > UBA5518. Next base: position 3,183 of record JAGPES010000405.1, read on the forward strand.
CGCGGATGCCCGTTGCCGGGCGGTCCGCCAGTTCGCCCGCATCCCGCCCGAGCTTGGCCTCGCTGTATACCTTGAGGCCGACCAGTTCGAGCTCCGGGTGGTCCAGCACCGCGCGCAGCGTGTGCTTGCCAACGGCGCCCGTTCCCCACTGTATTACCCGATATGCCATGTGCCCTCCGGATGCATGCCGCGCCTGGTTCCCGTCGATCCGGGACGGGGAATGCTAGCCAGCGCCGGCCCGCGACCGGAATGGGCGAACGCGTCAAATACTGGCAGTTCTGGCCGCCCGCGCGCGGCAGCGCCGCGGAAGGTGTTTTTCTATATGATCGCGGCAGGGGAGGATCGATGGCACAGAAACGGTCGCACAAGCCAACGCCCGGCGACGGCGCCACGCTCTCGGCC
>JAGPES010000406.1 GCA_018057015.1 Pseudomonadales bacterium
TGGTCGCCGCCGGCGCCCGGCATTCGTATTTCACGCAAACATAGGCCATCGTCTGTCGGTCCTTGTCGTGGCACTGTGGAGGGCGCCATCATAATGGGCCGCGGCGCAGGCCGCCCATAACAACAATCGCCACACGGGATGCCCTCATGGCCGAACAGAAGCTCACGTTCTGCCGCATCTGCGAAAACCAGTGCGGCCTGAAGCTCACGGTCGAGGGCGATCGCATCGTGCATGTAGAGCCGGACACGGAACACGTGGCCTCGCGCGGCTTCGCCTGCAACAAGGGCCTCACGCTCGAGAACGTGCGCGCCTCGCCGGATCGCGTCACCACGCCGCTCAAGAAAGTCGACGGGCGCTTCGAACCGATCGGCTGGCCGCAGGCCCTTGCCGAAATCGGCGTGCGGCTGCGCGCCATCCGCGCGCGGCACGGCGACGACGCGGTCGGGCTCTATTTCGGCAACCCGATCAGCTTCAGCCTGCTGATGCCGGTGCTGATCACCGGCTTCGCGCAGGGGCTGAACACCGCCAAGGTCTTCACCACCGGCAGCCTCGACTGCAACAACAAGTTCCTGGTCGGCAAGCACATGTACGGCTCGCCGATGGCGCTGACCTTTCCCGATGTCGACGCCACGCAGTTGCTGGTGATCATCGGCGGCAACCCGGCCATCTCCAAGATGAGCTTCATCAACCTGCCCGACCCGGTGCGCCGTCTCGAGGGCATCGTGCAGCGCGGCGGACGCGTGGTGCACCTCAATCCGCGGCGCACGGAAACCGCCAGGGCCGTGGGCGAGCAGGTGTTCATCCGCCCCGACACCGACGTGTTCTTCCTGCTCGCGTTCCTGAATGAAGTCATCGCGCGCGACGGCATCCGGCGCGACCTGGTCGATGCGCACATGAACGGCTTCGGGCAGGTCGCGGCGCTGGTCGCGCCCTGGACGCCGGAAAGGCAGGCCGAGGTCACCGGCGTGCCGGCGCAGACGCTGCGCGAACTGGTGGCCGCCTACCTCGCGGCCGATGGCGCGGCGCTGTACGGCTCCACCGGCATCAACCAGGGCAGCAACGGCAGCACCGCGTTCTGGCTGCTCGAGGTCATCAACGCGGTCACCGGCAACCTCGACCGGCGCGGCGGCTCGCTGATGGGCCAGGGCATCGTCGACTACGCGAAGGCCACCGCCAACGCCGACGCGAAGGTGTTCCGCTCGCGCATCGGCAATACGCCGAGCTTCCTCGGCGCGCTGCCCACCGCGTTGCTGGCCGACGAGATCCTGGTGCCGGGACCCGACCAGGTGCGCGCGATGTTCGTGATCTCCGGCAACCCGCTGCTGAGCGGCACCAACAGCGCACGGATGGAGCAGGCCTTCCGCCAGCTCGAACAGCGCGTCAGCATCGACCTGGTGCGCAACGAAACCGCGGAACTGGCCGACTACATCCTGCCCGGGACGCACTTCGCGGAGCGGCCCGACCTGCTGTTCTCGTTCTTCACGTTCTCCGGCCTGATGGCCGAGCCGTGGATCCAGTACACCGAACGCATGGTGGCGCCGCCGGGCGAGGCGCGCGAGGAGAGCTGGATCCTGGCGCGGCTGGCCGCCGCCTGCGGTGCGCCGCTGTTCGGCTCGCGCCTGCTGCAGGCCGTGCTCGATGCCGGCGAGCTGGCGCGCAAGTTGCCGCTGCTCGGTTCGCGCCTGAAACCGGCGCCCGATCGCGTGCTCGACCTCATCCTGCGCGTCGCGAAACTCGGCGGCGCCCGGGGGCTGCGGAAATTTCCGCACGGCAAGCGCCTGCCGCGCAATGACGGCAACAACTATCTCGGCCAGCGCGTGATCACCGCGAGCGCCAGGGTGGAGCTGGCGCCGGCCGCACTGCTGGAACTGGCCGCGACGCGCCTGCCGCGCAGCCACGCCCAGGCGCTCGCCACGCGCGAGGAATTCCGCCTGATCACCCGGCGCGAGCGCTACACGCACAATTCGTGGGCGCACAACGACGCGGCTTTCGTGAAGGGCCGGCGCAACACCAATTACCTGTACATGCACCCCGACGACGCCGCGCGGCTGGGACTCGGCGAGGGCGACCCGGTCCGCGTCGAATCCGCCGCCGGCGCGGTGGAGGTCCCGGTTGCGCTCAGCGCCGACCTGATGCCCGGCGCGGTCGCGCTGCCGCACGGCTGGGGCCACCAGGCGGCCACCGGCCTGTCGGTGGCCTCGCGCACCCGCGGCGTCAACGCGAACATCCTGGCGGCCGACGGCCCCGATGCCATCGAGCCGCTTTCCGGCATGGCGCAGTTCAACGGCATCCTGGTGCGCATCAGCGCCGTCGCCGTCACCGCGGCGGCGCGGGCCGCGAGCTGAGAGCTGAGAGGAGCGCATGGATCCCCTGCTGCCGCCGGCCTTCCTGCCGGGCTATTTCCTGGTGTTCTTCGCACTCGCCTTCGTGTGGCGCTCGCTGCGGGTGTGGCGCAGTACCGGCATCAATCCCCTGGTGCTGCCGGGCGGCGACGACGCGCATGCCTACGTCGGGCGCGCGTTCAAGGTGGTGATGGTCGGCTGCGGCGCGGTGGCGGCTGCGCCGGTGCTCTGCGCGGACGCGCCGCGCTGGCTCGGCGCCTGGCCCGCGCTCGCCTCGGTGCTGCTGGCCGCCTGCGGGTGGTTGCTGCTGGTGGCGGCGCTGGCCTGGCTGCTGGTGGCGCAGGCGCAGATGGGCGCCTCGTGGCGCATCGGCATCGACAGCGCGCGCCCCACGGCGCTGGTGCAGCACGGGCTGTTCGCGCGCTCGCGCAACCCGGTCTTCCTCGCGATGCGCGTGGCGCTGCTCGGCTTCTTCCTGGTGCTGCCGAGCGCGGCCAGCGCGGCGGTGCTGGTCGCCGGCGAGATCCTGATGCAGGTGCAGGTGCGGCTCGAGGAGGAGCACCTGGCCGCGCTGCACGGCGCGGCCTACGCGGACTACTGCGCCCGCGTGCGGCGCTGGTTATGATGCGCCCAACCGGTCTGGAAGGCGCCCGATGAAGCTCTATCACTGTCGCGATTCGCGTTCGCTGCGCCCGCTGTGGGCGCTGGAGGAGATGGGGCTCGCCTACGAGCTGGAGGACCTGCCCTTCCCGCCGCGGGTCTTCCACAAGGAGTACCTCGGCATCAACCCGCTCGGGACGGTGCCGTATTTCGTCGATGGCGATACCCGCATGACCGAGTCGGTCGCGATCTGCCACTACCTGGTCGAGCGCTACCGCCGCCATGACCTCGGGCTCCTGCCCGACCATCCCGAGTACGGCAGCTACCTGAACTGGCTCTACCACAGCGACGCCACGCTGACCTTTCCGCAGACCATCGTGCTGCGCTACCGCCACCTCGAACCGCCCGAGCGCCAGCTGCCGCAGGCCATCGCGGATTACCGCGGCTTCTTCCTCGGCCGGCTCAAGCTGCTGGATGCCCACATCGCCACGCGCGACTGGCTCTGCGACGGGCGCTTCACGATCGCCGACATCTGCATCGGCTACGCGCTCTATCTCGGCAGCCTGCCGCTGATCGACCTCGCCGACGGCTATTCGCCGCAGGTGCGCGCCTACCTCGCGCGGCTCGTGGAGCGTCCCG
>JAGPES010000407.1 GCA_018057015.1 Pseudomonadales bacterium
TGCATCGGGTGTCACACCTGCAGCGTGGCGTGCAAGACCTTGTGGACGTCAAGCGAAGGCATGGAACACATGTTCTTCAACAGCGTCAACACGATGCCCGGCGAGGGCACTCCGCGCCGGTGGGAAACGATGGGTGGCGGCTTTCCCGAGGGCGAGGCGCAGCTCGGCAAGCTGCCCGCGCTCGGGGAGTTCGGCGAGGCATGGAAATACAACCACCAGGACGTGTTCTACGGCGGCAAGGGCCAGGACGTGCACCTGGCGGTGCAGGGCGAGGCGCCGCAATGGGGGCCGAACTGGGACGAGGACCAGGGCGGCGGCGAATTCCCCCACAGTTACTTTTTCTACCTGCCGCGGCTGTGCAACCACTGCACGCATCCGGCGTGCAAGGAAGCCTGCCCACGCGGCGCGATCGGCAAGCGCGAGGAAGACGGCATCGTGGTCGTCGACGAGGACCGCTGCCGTGGCTACCGGCACTGCATGGAAGCGTGCCCGTACAAGAAAATCTATTTCAACCACGCCACGCAGGTCGCCCAGAAGTGCATCTTCTGCTTTCCGCGCCTGGAGCAGGGTGTCGCGCCCGCCTGCGCGCGCCAGTGCCCGGGGCGCGTGCGCTTCGTCGGTTATCGCGACGACCAGGATGCCCCGATCTGGAAGCTGGTCGACAAGTGGAAGGTTGCGTTGCCTTTGCACCCGGAATACGGCACCGAGCCGAACGTGTTCTACGTGCCGCCGTCGGCGCCCGCGAGTTTCGATGCCGAGGGACGCATCGACACCGGCAAGCCGCGCATCCCCAACGAGTACCTGGTTTCGCTGTTCGGTGAACCCGTGCTCGATGCGCTGCGCATACTCGCGGACGAGCGCGCCAAAACCGCGCGCGGCGAACGCTCGGAACTCATGGACCTGCTCATCGCGTACCGCTGGCAGGACATGTTCGGCGGTTTCGACCGCGATCCGCAGACGATCAAGTGGGTCGAAGCCTGAAGATTCCAGACGGGATCCGGAACGGTCTGCCGGAAGGAGAGCTGCACCATGCCCATCTCGCGTCGAAGCTTCATCATCGGTTCAACAGCCGTCGCTGCCGGCGGCGGGCTGGTCCTGTACAACCTGCGCCCGCGACCGGCGCAGAAGCCGGCTTTCCAGCCGGTGCCGAAGGTGGCCAGGGAGCGCGTGCGCTACGACGATTTTTCCGATATCTGGCGCGAGAAATGGACCTGGGACAAGGTCGCGAAGGGCACGCATACGCGCGCGAACTGCATTTCGGCGTGCTCGTGGGACGTGTATGTGAAGGACGGCATCGCCTGGCGCGAGGAGCAGGCCGCGATCTATGAGCCGCATCGCCCGGACGTGCCCGACTTCAATCCGCGCGGCTGCCAGAAGGGCGCGTGCTATGCGCAGCTGCAACTCGCCGAATCCCGCGTCACCTACCCGCTCAAGCGCGTCGGCGAACGCGGCGAGGGCAAGTGGAAGCGCGTTTCGTGGGACGAGGCGCTGACCGATATCGCCGATCGCGTGATCGATGCGGCAATCGAACAGGGCACCGAATCGGTGGTCTTCGACGACGGCACCACGAATGCCGGCTACGGCCCGGATTCGGCTGGAGACATGCGTTTCGCGCAGTCCGTGCAGGCCACGCGCATCGATTCCTGGGCCGGCGTCAGCGACATGCCGATGGGCGCGGTGCAGACCTGGGGCCTGTTCAACAGCGAGGGCACGGCCGACGACTGGTTCCTGTCCGATTACATCGTCGTCTGGGTTGGCAACCCCTCGTACACGCGCATCCCGGACATGCACTTCATGCACGAGGCGCGCTACCGCGGCGCGCGGCTGGTGGTGATCGCGCCCGATTACAGCCCGAGCGCGATCCATTCCGACCTGTGGATCAACGTGAAGCCCGAGACCGATGCGGCGCTCGGTCTCGCGTGCGCGCAGGTGATGATCGAGGAAAAGCTGTTCAAGCCGGAGTACGTCCTCGAGCAGACCGACCTGCCGTTCCTGGTACGCACCGACAACCAGCTGTTCCTGCGTCAATCCGACGTCGAGCGTGGCGGAGCCGACAACGCGCTGTACCTGTGGGACGAGGCGACGAACGCGATCGCCATCGCCCCCGGCTGCGAGGGCGATGGCGACGAGGGCCGCAGCCTCGCGCTCGGCAGGATCAGGCCGGCGCTGTCGGGTCGCTTCGAGGTGAAGCTCGCCGACGGTTCGGGTGTCGAGGTGGAGACCGTGTTCGACAAGCTGCGTGCGCAGCTCGACGCCGAGTACCGCCCGGAGCAGGCCGCGGCGATCACCGGCCTGCATCCCGATACCATCCGCACCTTCGCCCGCGAGATGGCGGCGGCGCGCCGCTCGATGATTTTCGCCTCATGGGGCGCGTGCAAGCACTACCACAGCGACCTGTTCCAGCGCGTGATGATGTTGCTGATGTCGCTGACCGGCAACCAGGGCAAGCAGGGCGGCGGTGTGCGCATCGCGTCGTGGTGGGGAATGGACGGCCTCGACGCGATCGCCTCGCAATCGGCGCTGACCATGATGGAAAAGCTGCAACTGGTACCGAAGGCGATCCGCGGACTCACGCCGCGCGATTACGAGAAGATCTTCACGGGCATGAGCCAGCGCGAGTCGATCGTGCCGCTGATGGTCTTCCTGTACGTGCACGCCGGCTACCGCGAGATGTGGGACGAGGCGCACCTGCAGGACCCCGCGCTGCCACGGCATCTGCGCGAGTACATGCGTGAATCGCTGGATCGCGGCTGGATGAAGGTCTATCCGCCCGAGGACCGTTCACCGAAGGTCTTCATCTTCACCGGCTGCAATCCGCTGCGCCGCTGGCCTGCGGCGCAGATCGCGCGCGAGAAGCTGTGGCCGAAGCTCGACCTGATCGTGTCGGTGAACTTCCGCATGTCGACCTCGGGCATGTACGCCGACTACGTGCTCCCGGTTGCGGGTTACTACGAGAAGTACGGCATCAAGTACGGCCAGACCTACGTGCCGTACATCATCTGTTCCGACAAGGCGACCGAGCCGCCGGGCGAAGCCAAGTCCGACTGGGAGACGTTCGGCCTGCTCAGCAAGTACATTGCCGAACGCGCGCAGAAACGCGGCGTGACGAACGTGCGCGGATTCCACGACGAGCCATTCGATCTGCGCACCGTCTACGACCGTCACACGCAGAACGGCCAGTACGATCCGACCGACCCCGAGGATCCCGTCAAGCTGATGGACGTGATCTTCGCCAACAGTCCGAGCGTCGCGGCGAACAGCGGGCGCGAGGCGCTCGACATGGGTGCGGTTCCGGTGATCAGCACCGGACGGCCGTCGCTGATATACCAGAACTACAGCGACTACGACAACAAGGACACGCACTGGCCGCATCGCGATTTCGTCGAGAAGAAGGTCGCCTGGCCCACGCTGACCGGTCGCCAGCAGTTCTACCTCGACCATCCGTGGTATCTCGAGGGCGGCGAGGCGTTGCCGGTGCACAAGGATCCGCCGCTGGCGAGCAGCAAGTTCCCGCTGCGCGTCTACGGTGGGCACAACCGCTGGAGCATCCACGCGATCTGGCGCGACA
>JAGPES010000032.1 GCA_018057015.1 Pseudomonadales bacterium
CCGGCGCGAGCGGCAACCGCGTGCAGCTCGCGCGGCACCATGACCGCGCGGGTCCCATCGAGCACGGCAGCGCGCTGTGGAAGCTCTACCTCGACACCGACGACTGCGCGGGTCTGTACCAGCGCGCCATCGCGGGCGGCGCCGAGGCGGTTTCCGGTCCACAGCACCTCGAGCAATGGAACGTCACGGTCGCCTTCTTCAAGGATCCCGACGGCTACCTGTTCGAGGTCGTGCAGAGCCACGCCTGAAGCGGGGCGTGGCGAGGACCGGCGGGTGCGCAGCAGGACGGCGGAAGTGGCCGCGATTCAGCGCGCCGTGCACCTCGCGCGGGACGCTCGTCCGCCGATCTTCGTCGACGACGAGGTCCTCGCGCTGCTCTCGCCAGCCGTGCGTCTGTGGCTGCGTCTGCCGGCAGCCGGCTGGCGTCCGCCATACCTGTTTCGCGATCGGGCGCGGAACGCCGAGGCGCGCATGCGGGCACAGATCGTGGTGCGCGCCCGCTACGCGGAGGATCGGCTGGAGCGCGCCCTGGCGCAGGGCGTCACGCAGTACCTGATCCTGGCCGCTGGCCTCGATACCTTTGCCCTGCGCCGACGCGAACTCGGGCGGCGGTTGCGCGTGTTCGAGATCGACCACCCGGATACGCAACGCTGGAAGCGTGACAGGCTGCGCGGGCGGATTCCATCGCACCTGCGGTTCGTCGCGGTGGACTTCGAGCAGGAGGGGGTTGCCGAGGCGCTGCGCCGAAGCACCTTCGATCCCCGGCATCCCGCTTTCGTGTCGTGGCTCGGGACCACGTATTACCTCAGCCGGGAGGCGATCCTGGGCACGCTCGCGTCGCTGCGCTCGGTGCTCGCGCCCGGCAGCGAACTGGTGCTGGACTACTGGAGCAAGGACTGCGGCCCGCACCGGGAGGACCGCTGGTTGCTCGCCGGCGTGCGGCTTGCGGTGGCCATGCAGCGCGAAGCCATGAAGAGTTTCTTCACGCCGCGGCAGATCGAGCGCGAGATCGCAGCGCTCGGCCTCGAGATCCTGCAGAATGCATCGCCGGACGCGCAGCGCCAGCTCTATCTCGCCGGGCGAACGGACGGTCTGGACGTGCCCGATTTCGCACACCTGCTGCACCTGCGCTTTCCCTGAGCGTGGCCGCGGATGGTTTGCGCAACTGCGAATTGAGTAAACTGACTTTGAATTTCCCACGGAGAGTCCACATGAAACGCCTGCCAGCGCTCCTCCTGCTCACACTGCTGCTCGGCGGCTGCGATTCCCCCGAGCAGCCTGCGGCAACCGAACCGGTCTCCGTGCCCGCGGCGACGCCCGTCGCAGCGCCGGCACAGCCGCTGGCGCCGCCGCATCCCGAGCGTGTGCTCTTCGGCGACCTGCACATCCACACCAGCTTCTCGCCCGACGCCTTCGCGGTCGGCAACCGCACGCAACCCGACGATGCCTACCGCTTCGCGAAGGGGGAGCAGACGCTGCACGCGGCAGGCTATCCGGTGCAGCTGCACCGCGCGCTCGATTTCGCCGCGGTCACGGATCACGCGGAATACATGGGCGTGCTGCCGCAACTCGCCGATCCGCAGAGCCCGCTGTCGAAACTGCCGCTGGCGGCGCGCTTCATGTCGGCCGACCCGGGCGAAGCACAGACCGCGCTCACGGAGGTGGTCGCAACGCTGAACAGCGGCGAACCCATCCCCGAACTGGTCAGTCCCCAGGTGACCTCCAGCGTCTGGCAGCAGATCGTCGCGGCGGCCAACCGCCACGATGCTCCGGGCACCTTCACCGCGCTGGTCGGCTACGAGTGGACCAGCACCATCGACGGCAACAATCTCCATCGCAACGTGATCTTCCGCAGCGACACCGTGCCCGAGCGGCCGTTCAGCAGCTTCGACTCGCCGGACCCGGAGCGGCTCTGGGCCTGGCTCGAGGAGAAGCGCGCGGCCGGCATCGACAGCCTGGCGATACCGCACAACCAGAATGCGAGCAACGGGCTGATGTTCGGCACGCGCACCTTCGACGGCCGTCCCTTCGACGCCGACTACGTCAGCACGCGCATGCGCAACGAGCCCGTGCACGAGATCATCCAGATCAAGGGCCAGTCGGAAGTGCACCCCGCGCTCGCGCCGAACGACGAGTTCGCGAACTTCGAGATCTTCCCGATCACGCTCAAGATGGGCCCGGAGCCGACGATCTCCCAGCCCGCCGGCAGCTACGTGCGCGAGGCCCTCGGCGTGGGCCTCGAGCTCGATGCCAGCGGCATCGGCAACCCGTACCGCTTCTCTTTCATCGGTTCGAGCGATTCGCACAACTCCACCTCGCCGATCGAGGAAGACAACTACCACGGCAAGCTGCCGCTCATCGACGGCACGCCCGAGCAGCGCCTCGACATCAAGCCCGCCTCCGAGCTGCACCGCGGACTCGGGCGGATCATGAGCGCGCAGGGCCTCGCGGCGGTGTGGGCCACCGGCAACACGCGCGAGGCGATCTTCGACGCGCTGCGCCGCGGCGAGACCTACGCGACCTCGGGGCCGCGCATCGGCCTGCGCGTCTTCGGGGGCTGGGGCTACGAACAGGCGCTGCTCGGCGACGCCGCCTACCTCGACAAGGCCTACGCGGGCGGCGTGCCGATGGGCGGCGACCTGCCCGCGCGCCCCGCGGACGCCGGCGCGCCGCGCCTGCTGATCCGCGCGGCCAAGGATCCCGACGGCGCCAACCTCGACCGCGTGCAGGTCATCAAGGGCTGGCTCGATGCGGACGGGCAGCGCCAGGAGAAGATCTTCGAGGTCGCCTGGAGCGGCGAACGCGCGCTCGACCCCGTCACCGGCAAGCTGCCAGCCGTGGGTTCCACCGTCGAGGTGGCCGCGGCGAGCTACACGAACACCATCGGCGCCGCCGCGCTCGAGGTGCTGTGGGAGGATCCCGAGTTCGACCCGGCGAGGCGCGCGTTCTACTACGTGCGCGTGCTCGAGATCCCGACGCCGCGCTGGAGCACCCACGACGCGGCGAAGCTGAAGGTTGCGGCGCCCGAGCCGCAGGTGCTGCAGGAGCGGGCGTATTCCTCGCCCTTCTGGTACGAGCCGGCGGGGGCGTGAAGCGCGAACAAGCCCGGGGCGGTCAGTCCGTGATCGATCGTGCGCGCGCGGTCATTGCGCGCAAACCGCAGCGTGCCGCCTCCGTGTCCGGCGCGGCCCGCTGCACCCTCGCGCAATCGGTTCAGATCGCGCGAAAGCCGTTGCACCCGGGATGCCGGCTTCAACGCTGGCCGTTGCCTTTCCTGACCAGCTTCACGTTCCAGACTGTCGGCGTGGGATCGTTGCAGTTGCTGATGCCGCCCAGATGCTGCGCGAATTTCTGCTGACCGCCGCCGTTTACGTAGATCTCGTAGGCGTCGAAATAGTCCTGCCAACTCTTGAAGGTCGAGACGCCCCAGTAATCGAAGTCGATATCCCCGCCGCCCAGCATCGGAAAGAAGGCCCAGTTGGAATTCCTGGCGCCCAGGCTGCGCATGTCACGCGAGAGCGCCCGGTGCGCTTCGATTGCCTTCACCGGATTGGCACCGTTCTCCAGCTTGCACTGGGAGAACATCACCGCGCCATCGCCGGGAATTCCCTCCGGCGCGTTGATCTCGACCGATGAGGCAAGGAAATGGCCCATGCCGCAGTCGATCACGGCGTCGAACGCATTCTGGATATCGCGGCCGGTCGAAAGCCATGCGCTCAGGCCTTTGCCGAACGCGTTGCCGCTCGGGTTGGAACCCAGCCAGACGACCTGGGGAAGCTGTTTTCCGATACCGAAGACCGGCGTCAGGATCCAGGCCGAATACGTCGGGTCATTTTCCGCCGCCCAATTATTCAGGCGCGTCGCCACCGGCTCGAGATCCTTCATGCTCTTGCCGTCGTGAAAGTTGCAGTAAAAGGCCTCGATCGGTGCCGGCGGGGGCGCTTCCTGCGCCCGAACCTGGCCGAATTGGGCCGCGACAAGAACAAACGCTACTGCCAGATACTTTTTCATGATGGTTGTCCTCTGGTGGATATTCGCGTTTCCTGCAATCCGGTGCGAAACCGCAATCCCGAGAACTGAGCCATTCTGCGCTCGACCGCACCCCGACAGTCCAGAAAGCACACCGGCGGGTCAGGCTACTCCCCATTGCCAGGGCTTCGCAAACAGTTTGGTCGCCGAGCGCCCGCGGCGCCAACCAGACTCCCGCACTTGTGGTCACTTGAAAATCCCCACCTGTGAGCCCATCGGCATCAACACCGTGCGCAGCATCACGGGCCGGCCGTGATCTCCGAGCTGATTCCATAGGCCTGCTGATAAGGCGCGAAGCGCGCCCGCTCGCGCGCCAGGTCGATGCCCGAGGCGGCAAGATCGTAGCGGTGGCGCGCGTGGCGAGCGCTCGCCCTGCCCGCATCGAGAAAACGCTGCATCGTGGCGGCAACGGCATCGTCCAGCCGCAAGCCGAGATGGGCGTAGATACGACGGATCTCGGCCAGTGCATCGGCGCGAAAGGCTGCGAACTGCACGTCGATGACGCGGTCGGCGCCAAGTAGTCCGCTCGCGCGCGCGGCCATCGTGCGGCGCGTGCCGAAGTCGAGCAGGTCCGCGTAGTGTTGCGTCACTTCCTTCAGGTCGACCTCGTTCGACGCCAGCCCACGCAGCGTGGCGGTCAGGCTGCCGACCGACATCGCCACGGTCACCGGGTCGCGGTGCATCTGGATCACGCGCGCGTCGGGGTACTCGCGCAGCATGTCCTCGATGTTCCACAGGTACTGCGGCGACTTCAGCACCCAGGTGTCGCCGGGCTTCTTCCAGGCGAGCAACTGCAGCCAGCGGCGATGGTTGCGGAACACCTCGGCCATGTCCTCGCCGATGACCCATTGCTGGTACGAGGGCACGCGGAACTGCACGTCGAAGATCATCGACACGAAGTCGTGCGCGAACAGCGCCACGCACTCCTGAGGCAGCTCGGCGCCCATCGGGTGCATGTTGCGGAACTCGGGCAGCAATCGGTCGACCCGTGCCAGCTCGGCGTCCACCTGCGCGATGCGCGGGTCGCTGCGGTAGCTCGCGGTCTGCGGCGGCGGGAACGGGTGCGCCGTCTCCCAGCTGAGCGGCACGCGGAACTGCGGATCGAGCGCGAGCAGCTCGTGCATGCTGGTGGTGCCGGTTCGCGGCATGCCGAGGATGAACACCGGCGCGACGACCCGCCCAGCGGCGATCTCCGGGTGGCGCTCGAAGGTGTCGACCCAGCGCAGGCGGTTGCCGAGCAGCCGCAGGATGTCCTGGCGCGCGATCATGCGTCCGAGCGCGGTCAGCCGTGCCTCGCGCTCCAGCGAGTCGCAGAGCCGTGTCAGCGGCTCGCGAAAGTACGGCGAGCCGAAGTCCGCCAGGCCCGTCGCGCGCGTTGCGGCCGTCATCAGGCGCTGCGGGTCGAGCGGCAGCAGGCTTGGGCCGACGCGGCCCAGTGCGGCAAAGGTGGTGTTCAGCAGGCGCACGGGTAGCGGCAGCCTGGGGCGGGGCATGCGTGGGGGCTCCTTGCGTGTGCTTGCGCGCTGGCGGACCATGGCCGCAAGATTGCCCCGTTGCACCACGAAACACAAAACAATGACAGCGGGGTGTGCGATGGACGCGCAGTGGGACGCCATCGTGATCGGCGCCGGGCACAACGGGCTGGCCGCCGCGCGCGTGCTGGCCCAGCGCGGGCGGCGCGTGCTGGTGCTGGAGAAGAACCGCTACGTGGGCGGCATGGCCGGTACGCGGGAGATCCTGCCGGGGTGCCGCAACGAGGTCGGTGCGAGCGCGCTGTTCCCGATCGCCCCCGAGGTGCTGGACTACCTGCAGTTCGAGCGCCATGGCGTGGAGTTCATCGAGCTGCCCGTGATGGCGATCAACCTCGCCGGCCCCGGGCACAAGCCGATCATGTTCTACCGCTCGCCGCGCCGGCAGCTGTGGCACCTGCTGCGCCACCACGGGCCCGCCGCGCTCGCGGGCTTCGCGAAATTCGCGAAGTTCGTCGCCTACCCCGCGAGCGTAATGGACCGCTTCAATCCCGGTTGCACGCCGCGCAGCCTCGACGAGCTGCTGGACGCGGCACCGGACGAGGCGCGTCGCGAGCAGTTGCGGCTCGCGTTCACCGGATCCGCGATGGACGTGATCGACCGCTTCTTCCCGGACCCGCGCAAGCACCACACCTTCCGCTCGCTGCTGGCCTTCGCCGCGATCCAGTCGACCTACAAGGGACCGTACACGCCGGGCTCCGCGCTGTGCCTCGTCTACACCTTCGCGCAGAGCAGCGACAGCGGGCTGATGCGGCGCGTGAAGGGCGGCATGGGTTCGTTATGCGAGGCGCTGGCGCGATCGATCGAGGCCGTCGGCGGCACGGTTCGCCTCGGTGCTGCGGTCGATCACGTGCTGCTCGAGGACGGTCGAGCCACCGGAGTCGTGCTGAAGGGCGGCGAGACGCTGCGGGCGCGCGTCGTGCTGTCGAACCTCGACCGCCCGGCCACCTTCCAGCGCCTGGTCGGGGAGGGTCGCCTCGATGAGGCCATCGCGCGCAAGGTGGCCGCGGCCGAGCACCGCGGCGCCTGGGTCCACATGCTGTTCCGCCTCGACGGGTTGCCTTCCTATGGCGGCGAGTGGGCGTGGCTCAACGCCGACGTGCACAACCGCTTCGGCGGGGCGATGGTCGCGAGCCCCGAGGAGCTGCAGCGCAGCTTCGAGACCTGCGATGCCGGCCGGCTGCCCGACCGGATGCCGGTCGCCTTCCAGTTTCCCTCGGTGATGGACCCGAGCCTGGCGCCCGCGGGCCAGCACGTGGCCAGCGCCTACGGCTTCTGCTTCCCCTGCAAGGCGCCCAGGAGCGAGCGCGGCCGCGTGCGCGATGCGGCCGCGGACACGGTCATCGACACCATCTGCGGCTACCTGCCCGATTTCCGCGCCCGCATCCTCGACCAGGCGGTGTTCTCCGCGGACCACTTCGCCAGCATGCACGGCGCCACCGAGGGCGACTTCACCCACGGCCTGATCCACCCGGAGAACATGCTCGGTGCGCGCGCGATGGTGCCGGGCTCCGCGCACCGTACCCCGATCGCGGGACTGTGGATGTGCGGCTCCGCTTGCCACCCGGGGCCGGGCGTCACCTTCCTGCCCGGCTACAACTGCGGGCTGGAGGTCGATCGCGCGCTGGCGCAACCGGCGGTCAAGGCGGCGCCGGACGTCGCGCAGGTGGCCTGAGCCGGGCGTCGCAGTCCTCACGAAGCAAGCCGCTTTCCCGCCGCCGTCTCGAAATACCACTCGCCTGCGTGGTTGGTGCGGATGCGGAAACCGCCCTCGTGCAGGCGGCGATGGTGGCCTGAACACAACAGCAGCGTGTTGTCGAGGCTGGTCTTGCCGCCATCGACCCAATGCATCACGTGATGCGCCTCCAGCCAGCGCGTATGCGCACAGCCGGGGTAGCAACAATGCCGGTCGCGCGCCACCAGCGCTCGGCGCAGCGCGGGCTGCACGACGCGGTGCTTGCGCCCCACGTCCCGCGGGTTTCCCTTCTCGTCCTCGGTGACGACCACGACGCCTGTATCGCAGCACAGGCGGCGCACGCTCTCGATCGGCAGATCGCTGCGCGCGCCTTCAACGGGCTCCGCGCGCAACGCCGCCTCGTCGACGTGCACTACGATCTGGTAGTGGTCCGCGGGCGACGCGCTCTTCGCCGACTCACCGCCCAGGTAGGCCCGCGCCACATCGACCAGCGCATCGGCCTGGCGCGCGTGAAACAACTCGTCGTCATCCGCCTCGGACGCATCACGTGATGCGTCCGCCATTGCGCGTTCGAGCGCGGCCATCACCAGCGCGCCCGCTTCCTCGGTGAGCTCGACCGAAATCGTCATGCGCCCGGAGCCGTCCAACGAGCGGCACAGGAACCGGTTGCGATGGATCTCGTTCACGTCGCGCGTCGAGATAGCGCGATCGGCGTTGCGCAGCCGCTGGCAATGCTGCTGGACTTGATCCGCGGTGGCCTGCTGCGCGTACTCCAGCAACTGCGCCTCGTTCAGCGGGTTGGCGACGCGACTCAGCGAGCGGACCTTGGAGTAGGACAACTCGCCCGCTGCGAAGGCGCGCGAGATGCGCGGCAAATCGAATAGCGCTTGCGCGACGCGCACCTTCTCGCGCGCGGTGCCGACCACGATGCCGCACTTCATGTTCAGCCACTCGGCGCAGTTGTTGAACTGCCAGGCCTTCCATCCCTGCCGGATGTCGAACTCGCGCACCAGCTCGAGGAACGCATACTCCTCTGCGTTGATGCGCTGGGCGTGGACAACGAGCTCTTGCTCGAGCTCATCCAGGGAACGACGGGACAGCTTGAACATCGCGGTCATCGGAAGCTCCTTTTCGCGGTGGCGCGAATACTGTTTAGACGTACAGTATTGTATTGGCGGGTGATGGTTGCGGGAAGGAACTTGTGGTTACAAGGGAGGGGAGTGATATGCAGACGTCGCGTTCCACGAAGATGCGCGATATTCCGCCGGTCGGCGGGAGCGTGGTCGTCACCAGCGAGCTGTCGACTTGACCCGGAGCAGCCCGGATACAAATAAGACTTGGTATTAACTAATGCTTGCGATTATATTTCCGTGACGTGCAATTCGTGGAGCGCGTGAATCATGGCCAATCCAGTATTGAATTCGGGCAGCGTGGACAGGTTCCCGGTTATCGACTTCGACGAGTTTCATTTGCGCGAGGTGCGCCAACTCATCGCGGCGCGCCACGCGCTGGTCGATGACGACCTCGAGGGTGCGGAGTCCCTCAGCCTGATCGCCCCTTCCGGGGCCGCTTACACCTACCGCTTCGAGGGGCGCCTGGCGGTCGAGCCCGGCGCCTCCGGCGCAACGCAGGTGCTTCTCGATCCAGATGCCTTCGCGGAGTTCTTCCACGAACTGCTCAGCATTTCCGGGCTGGTGGCGACCCGGAGGGTCGAGGTGATCAAGGGCGACATCGGGGGGTTCCGGCGCTGGGAGCCGGCGCTGCGGGCCATCTACTGCGGACGCCCGATCTACTCGGGATCCGTGCTCGGCGAACTTGTGGACGCCGAGGGTCGCGCGTTGCCCCTGGCGCATGCCTTCGATTTTCGCGACTTCGAGGATAAGCGGGAGGACATGCGCGCGTACCTGAACACGATGGGCTACCTGCACATCAAGCGGGTCTTCGCGGGGAGCGAGATCGATATGATCAGGGCCGGCGTTCTGGATGCCATGGCGGCATCGAGGCCGGACGACGGGAAGTCCTGGTGGTCCGTGCTGGAAGACGGGCGCGAGGTTCCCACCCGCATCAATTACCTCAACCGGTTCTCTGCCTTCTTCGACGATATCGGGCGCGATCCCCGGGTGCAGACGCTTGGCCTGCTGGCCGATCCGCGCCACCTGGTGTGCCTCGACCGCGTCGACGGCCCCATGGTTTTCATCAAGTCGCCGGGCGTGAAGACCGGGCTGGCGAACCTGCTGTGGCACAAGGACTGTGACCTCGGCGGGCATCCGGTGATGTGTCCGCTGATCCAGCTGGGGATACAGCTCGACGAGGCCAGCGCCGGGAACGGCCAGGTCAGGTTCCTCGCAGGCTCGCACCGTTACTCGAATCACGTGCTGGAAATGGGGCAGGAATTTGAGCTTCCGGTCGTCGGCATGGACACCGAGCCCGGCGACGTCACGCTGCATTTCGGCGATGTGTTGCATTGCACGCCGGCGCCCACCTCTGCACAGGCGAACCGCAAAGTGCTCTACTACAAGTTCGAGAAGCCGGAAATGTTCGAGAGCATTCCAGCGGGCGGCCACTACAATGACCTGCTGTTCAGGTCCGGGAAGGAAGGACGCGTTGCTTACCGGGCAAGCACCTGGAAGAGTGACCGGCAGCTGGATGGAAGCTGAGCCAAGAGGAGCGACGTGGCGGGATGCGGATCGATGGGCAGAGGACACGGGCAAGGATCATCGATACCGCTGAACTGCTCTATGCGGAGAAGGGGATAGACAACGTCACCCTGCTGAGCATCAACAAGGCGGCCGATCAGTCCAATCGCAATGCGGCCGCCTACTACTTCGGGAACAAGCAGGGCCTGCTGGAGGCAGTCCTCAACAGGCACGCGACCGCAATCAATGAGCGACGCCTGACGCTGCTTGCCGAGCTCGAGCGCAGGGCTGAGCTGCGCCTCGAGGACGTGGTGAGCGCGATCGTCGTTCCCCTGGCCGCGAAGCTCGCGGAAGGTCCATCGGGCATCGCCTACATACGGATCAACGGACAGCTGATGGAAAGTCCCGAGTTCGCCGCGCTGCGGACGAAGCTTGGCATCGATCTGAAGAACAACAAACGGCTGGCTCGTTTGTTCCAGCGCTTCGTCCCGCATGCATCCCGGCAGATGCGCGATTTCCGCAGCATGCTGGTCGAGAGCGTGATGTACCACGGGCTATCGGCCTATGCTTCCAGGCACCTCCGCGATACCGCGCGGGACACCGCCGGACAGGCGAAGACCCTCGAGAAATTCGTCTCCGAGCTTGTGCGCGCGATCTGCGCGATCGTGGCGCGCTAGCCGGTGCGCCCGGCGGTCTCAGTTCGGTACGCCTGGGACGCGATCCGCGCCATCGGGCTTCATGACGACATTCGCCAGCATGTGCCGCGCTGTCCGAGCCGCTCTACCGCTCGCTCGGGGCCAGGCATAGACTGCTCGGCAGCCGGGCATTCCTCGCCGTGCCCGCTCCACGCAGGTTCATCGGCGAGTCGAGGGAAATTGCATGGGTATCTTCCGCACCACGGTCCTGATCGCAACCGTCCTGCTCTTTGCGGGTTGCGGTGGCAAGGACACGGAAACGGACACGGACATCGCGAAGCGGCTCGAATCCAAGGGCACGACGGAGCTGATCGAAGAGGCGGCCGAGGATGAATACACGCCTCCGGAGGACAATCTGCTGACGGAAAAGCAGGTCGAGACCTACCTCGCCGTGCGCGAGCGCGAGGCGAAGATCGCCGACGTCTCGCGCCAGCAGATCGAGGAGCACTCGAAGGACGCCGAGAAGTCCCGGGGCGGCATCGGAGAAATGATGGCCGGCATGAAGGGTCTCGGCTCGGTCGCGGACCTGTTGACCGCCGACATCCGCGCGGCCCGGGAACTCGGTTACAACACCGCGGAGTACCAGTGGATCAAGGAGCGCGTGCTGGAGGCGAGCAGCAATGCGCTCGCCGAGCAGATGAATCAGCAGATCCTGGCGACCATGAACGCACAATACGAGCAAACCAGGTCCGCGCTGGAACAGGCGGAGACCGACGAGGAGCGCGGCTTCGTCGCGGAGACGCTGAAGAGGATCGAGGAGGACAGGGCCTCGCTGAACGCCGCGCCGGAGGAGCCGTGGATCGTTCCCAACCGCAAGCTGCTCGAAAAGCACGAGAGCGGCCTCAAGGCCCTGGAGATGGAGCTCGCGAAATTCGGCGATGCCGACGCGGGCGAAGCCGTGGCAGAGCCCGACTCCACGGAGGATGAAGCACAGAAGTAGACGCGCGCGGCGGCGTCTGATTCCGCCGGTGCGGACGCGTCAAGCGGAGCCGCGCCGGCGCCTGCACACGTTCAGTCGCCGAGCGTGTCGATGTCCACCAGTTCGCATTGCGGTGCTGCCACGGGTTCCTCCGGCAGCAGGAAGCGCCAGTACATGAATCCGCTCGTGCGGCCGCCGGTGTGCAGCCAGTTGGGCACGCCGGGGTCGCGCTCGGCGAGCACGATGCGGTAATTGCCCGCGGCGTCCGTGACGGTCTGCGCGCGGTTCAGCGAAACGCGCCGGTTCATGTAATCGAAGCTCTGCCGGAAGCGGCTCCACAGCACCACGCCCGCGTAGCGGCAGGCGGGGAAGCGGCCGCTCATCACCAGCGCCTTGCCTGGCGGCACGTGGAAGGGCGCCATCGCGTAGGCGATGTCGAGCGCGGCGTAGGCCATGCCGGCGCCGGGCTTCTCGGGTTCGTTGAAGCGGTTCGGCACAATGGATACCCAGGACGGCATCGTCGTGCGGCCCTTCGCTTCGTCGAGCGTGCGGCTGCGCATCCAGCGCGAGACGCGGTCGATGCCGGCGCTGATGCTCTCGACCGTGGGTTCGCCGGGCGCGGGGAAGTCGCCGATCGCGGCGATCCCGAGATCCAGTCGCCGCGCGGTGTCGGCCATCACGTTGCCGGCTTCTTCGAAGTAGTGCCGCGTCAGCACGTTCAGCGCGCCCTCGGGCATCTGCACCCAGTTGCGCGTGTCGGCTGGCGGTGTGCGCGAGAGCAGGATCTCGAAGGAGCCGTCCGCGTTCACCTCGAACTGCTCGCTGTTGATGCTGGCGCCGACGCCCTCGGCCTCGCTGGCGCCGGACTGCACCGACAGCGAGACGTAGACCGCGCCGGCCATGTTGCCGCGGATGCGGTAGCTCACGTCGGCGCTGACGTTGCACTCGTGGTAGATCGCATCGGGGCTGTCGCCGCCGAATTTGGTCGTGGGCGTGATCGCGCGCTGGAACACCGGCCGTTGCGTGTCCGCCTCCAGCTGCGAGCCGAGCGCGCGGCGCAGGCCGTGCAGCACGAGGCGGTGTCCGTCGGCGATATCGAGCGCCGACTTGTGTTCGCCCGGCTCGCCGATGTACTGCGCGTCGATCCGGCCGAGCAGCTCGAGGAGTTCGCGGAAAGCGCGGCGTGACTCGGTCATCGGGGCTCCTGTCGTCTCGGTGTCGTTTCGCGCAGGGTCTCAGCGCACCGCGGTTGCGTCAACCGGGTCGGGTTGGCGCACGCGTTACGTTCTCTTCATGCCCGCACCGGGGAGAGGGCGCTAAACTGCCGCCAGGATTCGATCGAGCTTGCGCAGGAGAGAGTCATGGAGATCTTGCAACCCGACTGGGTCCGTCGAGTGAATTACCTGGGCGCGATGGTGGGCGGCTCGCGCCGGCTGGTGCGCCTTGGGGCCGACGAGCTGATCGAGGAGGCGCGCGAGAGCACCGGCCTGGCGGATTTCGGCGAGCCCGGCTGGGAGGATGCCTTCCGCGTGCTCGTCGATTCGCTGCAGTCCGAGGTGGACCTGCACACGATCGGGCGCCTGATGACGCGCGCCGAGCTGCTGCGCGGGCTGCGCAACCGGTTGCTGGTCACCGAGGCCTGCCGCGTGCAGCCGAAGATTCGCCACGAGCAGGTCGTCGCGCCGCTGCTGATCGCGGGGCAGGGGCGCACCGGCACCTCGATCCTCTTCGAGCTGCTGGCGCTGGATACGAACAACCGCGCGCCGCTGGCCTGGGAGGCCGCGAGCCCCGCGGCGCCGCCGGGCGCGACGCTCGCCGAGGGCGTCACGCGCGAGCAGATCGCCGAGACCGTCAACGAGTTCCTCTCCGACGTGCAGCCAGCGATCCGCGCGGCGCACGAGCACCGCTGGGACCTGCCGGTGGAGTGCATCCGCTTCATGGATGCCGAGTTCAGCTCGGACTGGTGGGCGATGCTCTACGCGGCGTGGACCTGGCTCAGGTGGCGCGCCGGGCATCCGACGGACGCACCGTATCGCTGGCATCGCCGCGTGCTGCAGTTGCTGCAGTACGGGCACGGCGACGCGCGGCGCTGGCTGCTGAAGTCTCCGGCGCATCTGGGCAACCTAGACCGGCTGCTGCGCCAGTATCCGGACATCCGCATCGTCCACACCCACCGCGACCCGGTGCGCTCGGTTCCGTCCACCGTGAGCCTGTCCACGCTGATGCGCACCAGCCGCGCCAACGGCGTGGATGCAAACCTGCTCGGGCAGATGGTGGTGATGGGCTACGGCGCGATGCTGCGCAAGGTGATCGAGGAGCGTGGCGGCGGCGTGATCCCGCCCGGGCAGATCACGGACGTGCACTTCCAGGATCTCATGAAGGACCCCGTGGGCACCGTGGAGCGTGCCTACGACACGCTGGGCCTGCCGTTCACGACCGGCTTCGCGGACGCGATCCGCGACTACCTCGCCAGGAAGCCGCGCGACCGGTTCGGCAAGCACCGCTACCGCGCCGAGGATTACGGGCTGAGCAACGCGGGCATCCGCGAGGAATTCCGCTTCTACACCGATCACTACGGCATCGCGCTGGAGGATTGAGCGCATGCTCCCGGATTGCCACTGTGGTTCGCGATTGTGGGTCGCGATTGTGGGTCGCCATTGTGGGTCGCGATTGTGGGTCGCCATTCATGGCGACAGCAGCCTTAGATGCCTGCAGCCGAAACCGGAAGGGCACATGTCGGCATGAATGCCGACCCACAGTCATGCCAGCCCACAGTCATGCCAGCCCACAGTCATGCCGACCCACACTGGATGGCGGTAACAGCAAGTGAACAACTCCTTCGATATTCATCCCGATTTCCAGTCGATCAAGGCCCGCACGCTCTCGCTCCAGCGCTGGGTTCTGGCGTTGATGCGCTACCTGCTGGCCCTGGTGAACGTGCTGCATCGGCGCAAGTTCAAGGCGTTCGTGTCGCGTCAGCGCATCGCGGGTCCGGGCGGCCACCGCATACCGGTGCAGATCATCAGGCCCGGGAACCTGGAAGCCCCGTGCGCGGCGCTGATCTATTTCCACGGCGGCGCCTTCGTCATCAAGCACGCGCCGCAACACCTGGAGAACGCCGTGCGCTACGCGCGCGAAGCCGGCTGCTGCGTGGTCTTCGTCGAGTACCGGCTCGCGCCGGTGCACCGGTTTCCCGCCGGCTTCGACGATTGCCATGCCGCGTTGCACTGGGCGCTGTCCAACGCGGATGCGCTGGGCATCGACACGCGCCGCATCGCGGTGGGTGGCGACAGCGCGGGAGGCGCGCTCGCCGCGGCGGTGGCGCAACGGGCCCGGCACGAAGACGGCATCGAGCTGTGCGGACAACTGCTGATCTATCCTGTCGCCGACGTGGCATGCACGCGACCCTCGACGTCGGCCTTCACCGATGTGCCGCCATTCAAGGCGGCATCGCTTGCGGCGCTATGGGATGTCTATTTCGAGGATCCGCTGGCGGCCGGCGTGCCGCGTTACGCCTCGCCCATTCATGGCGAATTGTCCGGTCTTGCACCGGCCTACGTCGAGACGGCGGAATTCGACGTGTTGCACGACCAGGGCCACGCCTATGCGCAGGCCCTGATCGCCAGCGGGGTCGACGTGGTGCACAACGACATCAAGGGTGCGGTGCACGGTTTCGACCTGCTGGCGGCAGGGAGCGAGGTTTCCAAAGCCGCGGTGCAGAGCCGGATACAGTTCCTGCGCAGGATATTCGCCGGCTGAGGCGCAAAGGTTGTCCAGACGCGAGGCGATGATGGGAGTGGAGAACAAAAAGCAGCTGCTCGAGCGGAGCCTGGAGCGCGTGGTGGAGCGGCTTGGCGACATCACCCAACCCACGATGCAACGATCGACGTGATCGTCGCAACGATTCCTCCCGGGAACGACCCGGACCTGGGTGTGTGGGATGAGTTGCGCCGTGAACTGGGCGGCCTGGTCGAGAACAGCCGCCAGTTCCCGTGAGACACGGCGACAGTTCACTATTTCAGCAGCGCGCGCCGGATCCTCTGTTCCTCCGCCGCGCTCATCAGTCCCTCGTCGAGCAGTTCCTGCAGCACCTGCAGCTGGCGCAGCCGGCGCTGCGAGACCGATTCGTCCGCTGCCATCGCCGGCGACGGCGTGCGCGCGGACGCAGCCACTGCGGGCGCCGGATCGCAGTCCAGCCTCACGTGCATGCCGCGCTCGATGTCGTCGAGCGTGACGCGCTGCACGTGGGTGGCGCAGCCAGCGCGGCGCAGCGTCACCAGGCCGTACAGCGGCGCCTGTTCGTCGCTGTAGTCGTTGGGGTAGATCGCGCGCTCGCCGACGCTGAGCGGGGTGTGGCCGGCGCTGCCGCCGATCAGCAGCACTTCGG
>JAGPES010000408.1 GCA_018057015.1 Pseudomonadales bacterium
GTAGCGAATCGACAGGTAGCCGGCGATCATGTTGGTGATCGAGCCCGGAACGAAGAACGGGGAGATGCGTCGCGGACCGGAATCCAGCACGATCTGGTGGCTCTTCTCTATCGACGAGATGCCACCGATGCCGGAGCCGATGGCAGCCCCGACGCGCGGCGCGAAGGATTCCTCGACCACGAGCCCGGCATCGTCCATCGCCTGCACGGCGGCGCCGAGTCCGTAGAGGATGAAATCGTCGAACTTGCGGACCTCCTTCGGCGGCAGGAAGGCATTCGGGTCGAAGCCGCGGATCGAGCCACCGAAGCGCGTGCCATAGGCCGATACGTCGAATTGCTCGATCGGACGGATACCGCTGCGCCCGTTGACGATGCCGTCCCAGGTTTCCGCCACCGTATTGCCAAGCGGGGTCACGACCCCCATGCCAGTAACGACCACCCGTCGTTTCATCGCCGAGGACTCCGTGTGCGAGATACCTTGTTGGATTTGGAAGCCACCACCGTGACGCCCGCGGCGCCAAGGCGCGGAAAGTCTATCACGACCCGCTCGGTGGCGGCCCGGTGCGGTTACCGCTCATCGAAGGGTCGGCTTGCCTGGCAAGCGCGTTGGGAGGACGCGGGCCGCGAACGCGACCGTCGCGACCTCCCGGCGAGACCGGATCAGAGATGCGATTCGATGTAGTCGATGGCGTGTTGCACCGTGGTGATGCTCTCCGCGTCCTCGTCCGGAATTTCGGTTTCGAATTCCTCCTCGAGCGCCATCACCAGTTCGACGGTGTCGAGCGAATCGGCACCGAGGTCTTCCACGAAGGAAGCAGAATTCTGGATGTCCTCTTCCTTGACTCCGAGCTGCTCCGCGACGATTTTCTTGACGCGTTCTTCGATGCTGCTCATTTTGGTCTGTTGCTCCTGTGAGTGGTTGAGTGTGCCGTTGGCCGCGAAAATCCCCATCCCCGCTATGGCCCGTTGACGCGGCGCGATTCTACCTCGAATCGCGCCGTTACATGCAATAGTTGACAAAAGGGGATTTGTTTCAGCACATGTACATGCCACCGTTCACGTGAATGGTTTCGCCAGTGATGTAAGCCGCCGCATCCGAGGCCAGGAAGGTCACCACGGCGGCGATCTCGCTTGCCTCCCCAAGGCGACCGGCAGGTATCTGCTCCAGCAGTTTCTGCCGTTGCGCATCGGGCAACTCGCGCGTCATGTCGGTATCGATGAACCCGGGCGCGACGCAGTTCACGGTGATGGCGCGCGAACCGATCTCGCGCGCCAGTGCCCGCGTGAAGCCTTCCATGCCGGCCTTGCTGGCCGCGTAGTTCGCCTGCCCGGCATTGCCCATCGAGCCGACCACCGAGCTGATGTTCACGATGCGTCCCCAGCGCGCCTTGGTCATGCCGCGCAACACCGCCTTGCTCAGGCGGAAGATCGAGTTGAGGTTGGTGTCGATGACACGCGTCCACTCCTCGTCCTTCATCCGCAGCACGATGTTGTCCTGCGTGATGCCGGCGTTGTTCACCAGCACCAGCGGTGCGCCGAACTGCTGCGTCACGCGCGCGACGAGATCGTCGACCGCCGTTGCGCTACCGACGTCGAGCGCCATGCCGGCACCCGTGATGCCCTTCGCCGCAAAACGCCCGCAGATCGCGGCGGCGCCCGCTTCGGTGGTTGCCGTACCCACCACCGTCGCGCCGGCCTCCCCCAGCGCATCGGCGATCGCCGCCCCGATGCCGCGACTCGCCCCGGTGACCAGACAGACTCGTTGCATGTCAATCGCTCCCGATATCAGTTGGGTGCGCCGGCAGCCGCCAGCGACTTGTCCAGGTCCTGCGGTTCCTCGCTGTAGAAGCATTCCAGCGCGGCGTCGATGCGCTTGCACAGGCCGCCGAGCACCTTGCCCGGACCGACCTCGACGACGCGCTGCACGCCGGCATCGGCCATGAAGCGCACCGAGGCCACCCACTGCACCGGACTGGCGATCTGCTGCACCAGCAGGGCACGGATCTTCCCGGCGTCCTGCTCCGGGCGCGCATGCACGTTGTGGACCACCGGCACCGCCGGCGTGGCAATCGTTATCGCCGCCATGTCCTCGGCCAGGCGGTCGCCTGCGGGCTTCATCAGCGTGGTATGGAAAGGCGCACTCACGGGAAGCGGCATCGCGCGCTTCGCGCCAAGGCTCTTGCATGCCCCGATCGCGCGTTCGACGGCACCCGCGTGACCCGCGATCACGACCTGGCCGGGGGAATTGAAATTCACCGCAGCGACGACTTCCGCACCCGCCGCCTCGAGGCACGCCCGCTCGATGAGCGCGTCATCGAGCCCGAGCACCGCAGCCATCGCGCCCTTGCCCACGGGCACGGCCTCCTGCATGTAGGCGCCGCGGTTGCGCACCAGCCGCACCGCGTCGGCGAAGCCGAGCGCGCCGGCGCACACCAGCGCACTGAACTCGCCGAGGCTGTGTCCGGCCATGTACGCGGGCATCGCGCCGCCGCGACCACGCCACACGCGCCACAACGCCACGCTGGCGCAAAGGATCAGCGGTTGCGTGCGCTCGGTGAGATTGAGGGCCTCCTGGGGGCCGGACTGCGCCAGGTCCCACAGGTCATAGCCGAGCACCGCGGAGGCCTCGGCAAAGGTTTCACGGACGACCGGCTCCGCTTCGGCCATTGCCGACAGCATGCCGACGCGCTGGGAGCCCTGTCCCGGAAACACACATGCGAGCAGTCCCGCCATCGCAGCCTCCATTCATGCGGTTGCACAAAAGAAAACGGCGAGCACCGTTAGCGGTCGCTCGCCGTCGATCGAGGTGCAGGCCGCGCCTCAGTCGTCCTTGCTCTCCACCACTTTCTTGCCGCGGTAGAAGCCATCCGGGGTCACGTGGTGGCGACGATGCACTTCACCCGAAGTGGCATCGGTCGACAATGCCGCGCCGCGCAGCGCATCGTGGGCCCTGCGCATGCCGCGACGGGAGCGGGTGGTTCTTGCCTGACCAACTGCCATGACTGATTCCTCACTACTTTGAACTCGCACCCACCGGGTGCTTCACTGAAACCGAATGCCCGCCCCGCGCCCGAAGGACCTCAGGATGAACTCCCCTTGATCTTCGCGAGCACCGCGAACGGATTTTCCCGCTCGTCGTCGTCCGCGACATCGTCGCTGTCGACCGTTTGGCGCAGCACGCACTCCCCTTCGGGGTGGCGCGGCGCCAGCGGAATCGCCAGCAGCAATTCCTCTTCCACCAGTTCGTGGAGGTCGCCCAGCCCCTCCCCCACCACTATCCCTTCGAAGCGCTGCGGCAGCGACGGGATTTCCTCTTCTCCCCAGACCACCGCCAGGCGCACTTCGGCGTCCACCGGCAAAGTCATCGGACCGAGGCAACGCTGGCATTGCAGGGACAGGTTGGCCTGCACCCTTCCTTCTATTACCTTGTACCCTTCGTGGTCGACGCGGAACCGCAGTTGCACCGTCGCCTGCGCACCGGAACCCGGGTCCATCGATTCCGCCCTGATGCGCGGCAGATCGTCCAGCTTGACCGCACCATCTATCTGGC
>JAGPES010000033.1 GCA_018057015.1 Pseudomonadales bacterium
GGGGGACAACCTGCAGATGGTGGTGACGCTGATCGTGCCGATCGCGATGGAAGAAGGCCTGCGCTTTGCGATCCGCGAAGGCGGTCGCACGGTGGGCGCGGGCGTGGTGGCGAAGATCATCGAGTGATCCGCCACCCCTGTGGGCCCGCATGAATGCGGACCCACAGGGGTGATTGTCCGCATGAATGCGGACCCACGAGAACAGATGGTATACCCGGGCCGGATCCGGGCAGGCGACCGGGGAGTCGTGCACCGAGTCTGATACGCCAGTAGCTCAATTGGCAGAGCGGCGGTCTCCAAAACCGCAGGTTGGGGGTTCGATTCCCTCCTGGCGTGCCACTTTCAGGCGTGCAGCGCGACGACAGACGGTACCTGTTCCTTTCCCGGCGCGTGAATGGCGGAGTCGCACGGAATTTCTCCGATGAAAGCAAACGTCCAGGACAAGGACAGCCGGCTCGACTGGCTCAAGTGGGCCGTGGTCGCCGCGATCACGGTGGCGGCGGTGTGGGGCAACCTCGCCTTCTCCGGCCAGCCGCAGTTCTATCGCTGGATCGCCCTGTTCCTGGCGGCCGTGGCGGGCGTTGCCGTGGCGTCGCTGACCTCGCAGGGGGTCGCGTTCCTGGTCCTTGCAAAGGCGGCGCGCACCGAGATCCGCAAGGTGGTCTGGCCCACGCGCCAGGAGACCACGCAGACGACGCTGATCGTGGTGGTCGTGGTGGTGGTCATGGCGCTGATCCTCTGGGGGCTCGACACCTTCCTCGGATGGCTCGCTTCAATGCTGATTGGTTAGGGGCAGGGTTCATGGCGAAACGCTGGTACGTGGTGCATGCCTATTCCGGGTTCGAGAAGAAGGTGGCGCTGGCACTGAAGGAGCGCGTGCAGCGCTTCGGCATGGAAGAGAAGTTCGGCGACATCCTCGTGCCCACCGAGGAAGTGGTGGAGATGCGCGGCGGCCAGAAGCGCAAGAGCGAGCGCAAGTTCTTCCCGGGCTACGTGCTGGTGGAGATGGAGCTCGACGAGGACAGCTGGCACCTGGTCAAGGAGACGCCGCGCGTGATGGGCTTCATCGGCGGCAAGGCCGACAAGCCGTCGCCGATCACCGAGGCCGAGGCGCGCGCGATCCTGCGCCGCGTCGAGGAAGGCGCCGAGAAGCCGCGGCCGAAGACGATATTCGAGCCGGGCGAGATGGTGCGCGTCGTCGACGGGCCCTTCAACGACTTCAACGGCGTCGTGGAGCAGGTCGATTACGACAAGAACCGCATGAAGGTCGCGGTGCTGATATTCGGACGCTCGACCCCGGTCGAGCTCGATTTCGCGCAGGTCGAGAAGGCCTGATGCGATGACGTTGCGCGCCGCCACCGGTTGCGGCGCGCGGGGAGCCTGGGACGAATGGCCTGTGGTGGCCATTCCGAGGCGTCAATCACCCACTTTGGAGCATACCGATGGCCAAGAAGGTCGACTCTTACATCAAGCTGCAGGTCAAGGCCGGCCAGGCCAACCCGAGCCCCCCCGTGGGTCCGGCGCTGGGCCAGAAAGGCGTGAACATCATGGAATTCTGCAAGGCCTTCAACGCGGCCACGCAGGGCATGGAACTCGGCATGCCGATTCCGGTCGTGATCACGGTCTACTCGGATCGCAGCTTCACGTTCATCACCAAGACGCCGCCGGCGTCGATCCTGCTGAAGAAGGCGGCTGGCCTCAAGTCGGGCAGCGCCACGCCGAACACCAACAAGGTGGGCAAGGTCACGCTCGCGCAGGTCGAGGAGATCGCGCGCACGAAGATGCCCGACCTGACGGCGGCGGACATGGACGCGGCGATCCGCACGATCGCCGGCAGCGCGCGCAGCGCGGGCATCGAAGTGGAGGGGCTCTGAGATGGCCAGATTGACCAGGAAGCAACGCGCGATCAGCGAAACGCTGACCGCCGGCAAGCAGTACGCCATTGACGAGGCGGTCGCGCTGCTCGGCACCCTGCCGCGCGCGAAGTTCGCCGAATCGATCGATGTCGCGATCAACCTCGGCGTCGATGCGCGCAAGTCCGACCAGCAGGTTCGCGGCGCGACCACGCTGCCGCACGGCGCGGGCAAGACGGTCCGCGTCGCCGTGTTCACGCAGGGCGCCAACGCCGAGGCGGCCAGGGCCGCGGGCGCCGACGTGGTGGGCATGGAAGACCTGGCGGAACAGGTCAAGGCCGGCAACATGGACTTCGACGTCGTCGTCGCCTCGCCCGACGCGATGCGCGTCGTGGGCCAGCTGGGCCAGATCCTCGGTCCGCGCGGCCTGATGCCGAACCCGAAGACCGGCACGGTGACGCCCGACGTGGCCACCGCCGTGCGCAACGCAAAGGCCGGCCAGGTGCGTTATCGCACCGACAAGAACGGCATCGTGCACGGTGCGATCGGCAAGGTCGGCTTCGAGACCGTCGCGGTCAAGGAAAACCTCGAGGCGCTGCTGGCCGACCTGCGCCGGGCCAAGCCGGCCACGGCCAAGGGCACCTACGTGAAGAAAGTGACCCTGTCGACGACGATGGGTCCGGGCCTGGTGATCGATCAGTCGAGCCTCGAGGCCTGAAGAGAACTTTGGGGTCTGTGGACAGCATGACTGGCCAGGACCATCAAAGACCGTAGGCCCCTGCAAGGGGTTAATCCGCGCCGGGAGGCGCTGGCCTACGCAGATGGTGGAAAACCCGATTGGTGACGATTGGAGTGCTTCACCGCAAGCGAAGCCGTTGCGCGGCCCCAGACACGCGACGGTCACGGTAATCAGCCGGCCCACGGGCCGGTTCATCACAGGAGTAACTCCAGTGGCACTAGGACTCGAAGACAAGCAAGCGATAGTAGCTGAAGTCAAAGAGACCGCCACCAATGCCCTGTCTGTCGTGATCGCCGACGCCCGCGGCGTCAGCGTCACGAAACTCACCGACCTGCGCAAGCAGGCTCGCGAGGCCAAGGTCGTGGTGCGGGTCGTCCGCAACACGCTGGCCAAGCGCGCCGTCGAAGGCACCGACTTCGAATGCATTGCGCCGGCGCTGGTGGGGCCCACCCTGCTCGCGTTCTCCCTGGAGGACCCGGGCGCCGCGGCGCGGATCTTCAAGGATTTCGCAAAGCAGGTGGAGGCCTTCGAGGTCAAGGCATTGGCGGTAAGCGGCCGACTGATGGGAGCCGAGCAGCTCGACGTACTCGCGTCGCTGCCGACCCGCGACCAGGCAATCTCGATGCTCATGAGCGTCATGCAGGGACCGATTGCCAAGTTCGTGCGCACGATCAACGAGGTGCCGGGCAAGCTCGTCCGTACCATCGCTGCCGTTCGCGATCAGAAGGAAGCCGCCTGAGCGGGTGGGAATCTGGCTTTTTCAATTTGACCAATCAACCAGGAGTGACAAGTCATGGCACTGTCCAAAGATGACATTCTGAACGCAATCGCCGAAATGACCGTGATGGACGTCGTCGACCTCATCAAGGCGATGGAAGACAAGTTCGGCGTGACCGCCGCCGCTGCCGTTGCAGCCGCGCCGGTTGCCGCTGCCGCTGCCGCGGTGGTGGAAGAGCAGACCGAGTTCGACGTGATCCTCAAGGAGACCGGCGAGAAGAAGGTCAACGTGATCAAGGCCGTTCGCGAACTGACGGGTCTCGGCCTGAAGGAAGCGAAGGACCTGGTCGACGGCGCCCCCTCCACCGTGAAGGAAGGCGCGAGCAAGGCCGACGCCGACGCGGCCAAGGCGAAACTCGAAGAAGCAGGCGCTACCGTCGAGCTGAAGTGATCGCGACGCCTCCGGGCACGCGATTTCGGCAGGCTGGCGCATACGCCGGGCCGGGGGGCTTGCCCCCCGGCGTTTTTGTCGTTGTGAACCGGTTGTCGAAAGGCGCGATGGCCTTTCGAGAGACGGTTTCCGGACTCTGAAGACTCGGGGCAAATTGCTGAGGAACACGCATGGCTTACTCATACACCGAGAGAAAACGCATCCGCAAGGACTTCGGCAAGCTGAAGCTCCCCGCGGGGATGGAGGTTCCGTTCCTGCTGGCGATCCAGCGCGATTCCTACCGCCAGTTCACGCAGACGGACGTGGCGCCGACCGCGCGCGAGGAGTCCGGCCTGCACGGTGCCTTCCGCTCCGTGTTCCCGATCGTGAGCTACTCGGGCAACGCGGCGCTGGAGTACGTGGACTACGTGCTCGGCAACCCGGTCTTCGACGTGAAGGAGTGCCAGCTGCGCGGCGCCACCTTCGCGGTGCCCCTGCGCGTGCGCGTGCGCCTGATCATCTACGATCGCGAGTCCTCGACGCGCGCGATCAAGGACATCAAGGAGCAGGAGGTCTACATGGGAGAAATCCCGTTGATGACCGAGAACGGCACCTTCGTCATCAACGGCACAGAGCGCGTGATCGTCTCGCAGCTGCACCGTTCGCCGGGCGTGTTCTTCGACCACGACAAGGGCAAGACCCACTCCTCGGGCAAGCTGCTCTACTCCGCGCGCATCATTCCCTACCGCGGCTCGTGGCTGGACTTCGAGTTCGATCCGAAGGACCTCGTGTTCGTGCGCATCGACCGCCGCCGCAAGCTGCCGGCGACGATCCTGCTGCGCGCCCTGGGCTACGGCGCCCAGGAAATCCTGGAGATGTTCTACGACACCACGGTGTTCAACGCCGACGCCAGCGGCAACTGGGTGCTCGAGCTCGTGGCCGACCGCATGCGCGGTGAAATCGCCGCCTTCGACATCCGCGACGAGAAGGGCGGCGTGATCGTCGAGCGCGGGCGCCGCATCACGGCGCGCCACATCCGCCTGATGGAGAAGGCGAAGCTCGGGACGCTGCAGGTGCCGCCGGAGTACATCGTGGGCCGCTCGCTGGCGCGCGACATCGTCGACACCGACACCGGCGAGGTGCTGCTCGACTGCAACACCGAGCTCACCGCCGACATGCTGGGCAAGCTGGCCGCCAAGGGCATCAAGCGCATCCAGACGATCTACACCAACGAGCTCGACTGCGGTCCGTTCGTCTCCGAGACGCTGCGCTCGGACCCGACGCGCAACCCGCTGGAAGCACTGGTCGAGATCTACCGCATGATGCGCCCCGGCGAGCCGCCGACGCGCGAGGCGGCCGAGAACCTGTTCAACAACCTGTTCTTCTCGCCCGAGCGCTACGACCTCTCCGAGGTCGGGCGCATGAAGTTCAACCGCCGCCTGGGCCGCGACGCGGTGGAAGGGCAGGGCGTGCTCAGCCGCGAGGACATCGTCGACGTACTCAAGTCGCTGATCTCGATCCGCAACGGCAAGGGCATGGTCGACGACATCGACCACCTGGGCAACCGTCGCGTGCGTTCGGTCGGCGAGATGGCCGAGAACCAGTTCCGCGTCGGCCTGGTGCGCGTGGAGCGCGCGGTGAAGGAGCGGCTGAACCTCGCCGAGTCCGAGCAGCTGATGCCGCAGGACCTGATCAACGCCAAGCCCGTGGCGGCGGCGATCAAGGAGTTCTTCGGCTCCAGCCAGCTCTCGCAGTTCATGGACCAGAACAACCCGCTGTCGGAAGTGACGCACAAGCGCCGCGTATCGGCTCTCGGGCCGGGCGGCCTGACGCGCGAGCGCGCCGGCTTCGAGGTGCGCGACGTGCACCCCACCCACTACGGCCGCGTGTGCCCGATCGAGACGCCGGAAGGCCCGAACATCGGCCTGATCAACTCGCTGGCGACCTTCGCGCGCACCAACCGCTACGGCTTCCTCGAGTCGCCGTACCGCAAGGTCGTCGACTGCAAGGTCACCGACGAGATCGAGTACCTCTCGGCGATCAACGAGGCCGATCACGTGATCGCGCAGGCCTCGGCCGCCGTCGACAGGCACGGCAAGCTGGTCGATGACCTGGTGGCGGTGCGTCACGAGAACGAGTTCACCGTGATGCCGCCGGAACGCGTCGACTACATGGACGTGTCGCCCAAGCAGGTGGTCTCGGTGGCGGCCTCGCTGATCCCCTTCCTCGAGCACGACGACGCCAACCGCGCGCTGATGGGCTCGAACATGCAGCGCCAGGCCGTGCCGACGCTGCGCACCGAGAAGCCGCTGGTCGGCACCGGCATCGAGCGCCTGGTGGCGCGCGATTCCGGCGTCTGCGTGGTGGCGCGACGCGGCGGCGAGATCGAGAGCGTGGACGCGGGCCGCATCGTGGTGCGCGTCAAGGAAGAGGAGATCGGCAGCGGTGAAATCGGCGTCGACATCTACAACCTGACCAAGTACACGCGCTCGAACCAGAACACCTGCATCAACCAGCGCCCCGTCGTGCGCCAGGGCGACATCGTGGGCGCCGGCGACATCCTCGCCGACGGCCCGTCGGTGGATCTCGGCGAGCTCGCGCTCGGCCAGAACATGCGCATCGCGTTCATGCCGTGGAACGGCTACAACTTCGAGGACTCGATCCTGATCTCCGAGCGCGTGGTGCGCGAGGACCGCTTCACCACGATTCACATCCAGGAGCTGAGCTGTGTCGCGCGCGACACCAAGCTCGGGCCGGAGGAGATCACCTCGGACATCCCGAACGTGGGCGAGGGCGCGCTGGCGAAGCTCGACGAGTCGGGCATCGTCTACATCGGCGCCGAGGTGAATGCCGGCGACATCCTGGTCGGCAAGGTCACGCCCAAGGGCGAGACCCAGCTCACGCCGGAAGAGAAGCTGCTGCGCGCGATCTTCGGCGAGAAGGCCTCCGACGTGAAGGACACCTCGCTGCGCGTGCCCTCGGGCACCAAGGGCACGGTGATCG
Source organism: Pseudomonadales bacterium (assembly GCA_018057015.1). Classification (GTDB taxonomy): domain Bacteria; phylum Pseudomonadota; class Gammaproteobacteria; order Pseudomonadales; family UBA5518; genus UBA5518. Next base: position 6,743 of record JAGPES010000033.1, read on the forward strand.
ACGTGCAGGTGTTCACGCGCGAGGGCCTGCAGCGCGACCAGCGCGCGCTCGAGATCGAGAAATCCCAGCTCGACCAGTTCCGCAAGGACCTGAAGGACGAGTACCGCATCGTCGAGAACGCGACGTTCGCGCGCCTGCGCACCAATCTCGCCGGCAACAAGGTGCTGAGCGGCCCCGGCCTGAAGAAGGACGCGGTGCTCACGGCCGAGCAGCTCGAGGCGATGGAGTCCGAGCAGCTGTTCAAGCTGCGCATGGCCGGCGCGGAACTGAACGCCCAGCTCGAGAGCGCGGAGAGCAGCCTCGAGGAGCGCCGCCAGGACATGGAGAAGCGCTTCGACGAGAAGAAGCGCAAGCTGCAGGCCGGCGACGACCTGGCGCCCGGCGTGCTGAAGATCGTCAAGGTCTACCTCGCGGTGAAGCGCCGCGTGCAGCCCGGCGACAAGATGGCCGGACGCCACGGCAACAAGGGCGTGATCTCGGTGATCATGCCCGAGGAAGACATGCCCTACGACGAGCACGGCGTGCCGGTGGACATCGTGCTCAACCCCCTCGGCGTGCCGTCGCGGATGAACGTGGGCCAGATCCTCGAGACCCACCTCGGTCTCGCGGCGCGCGGCCTCGGCCAGAAGATCGACACCATGCTGCGCGAACAGCGCAAGGTCGCCGAGATCCGCAAGTTCCTCGACGAGGTGTACAACACCACGGGCGGGCAACCGGTGGACCTGAAGTCGCTGGGCGACAGGGAGATCCTCGAGCTGGCCGACAACCTGCGCGCGGGCGTGCCGATGGCAACGCCGGTGTTCGACGGTGCCGCCGAGCAGGAGATCAAGGCCCTGCTCAGCCTGGCGGGCCTCCCGGACACGGGGCAGATGCAGCTGTGCGACGGCCGCACCGGCGAGCGCTTCGAGCGTCCGGTGACGGTGGGCTACATGTACATGCTGAAACTGAACCACCTCGTCGACGACAAGATGCACGCGCGCTCCACGGGTTCGTACTCGCTGGTCACGCAGCAACCGCTCGGGGGCAAGGCGCAGTTCGGCGGCCAGCGCTTCGGGGAGATGGAGGTGTGGGCCCTGGAGGCCTACGGTGCCGCGTACACGCTGCAGGAAATGCTGACCGTCAAGTCCGACGACGTGAACGGTCGCACGCGCATGTACAAGAACATCGTCGACGGTGACCATCGCATGGAACCCGGCATGCCGGAGTCCTTCAACGTGCTCGTGAAGGAAATACGCTCGCTCGCCATCGATATCGATCTCGAGACCGAGTAACGCCGAAGCCGGCTAGCAATTCGCGGAGGAACGGCCTTGAAAGATTTGATGAACCTACTGAAGACGCAGGGCAGCCAGGACGAGTTCGATGCGATCCGCATCGGGCTCGCCTCGCCCGAAATGATCCGCTCGTGGTCGTTCGGCGAGGTCAAGAAGCCCGAGACGATCAACTACCGCACCTTCAAGCCCGAGCGCGACGGCCTGTTCTGCGCCAAGATCTTCGGGCCCGTGAAGGACTACGAGTGCCTGTGCGGCAAGTACAAGCGCCTCAAGCACCGCGGCGTGGTGTGCGAGAAGTGCGGCGTGGAAGTGGCGCTGGCCAAGGTGCGCCGCGAGCGCATGGGCCACATCGAGCTGGCGAGCCCGGTGGCGCACATCTGGTTCCTGAAGTCGCTGCCTTCGCGCATCGGCCTGCTGCTCGACATGACGCTGCGCGACATCGAGCGCGTGCTCTACTTCGAGTCCTACATGGTCGTCGACGCCGGCATGACCACGCTCGAGCGTGGCCAGCTGCTCAGTGACGAGCAGTACTTCCAGGCGCTCGAGGAGCACGGCGACGAGTTCACCGCGAAGATGGGCGCCGAGGCGATCCAGCAGTACATCGCCGACATCGACCTCGAGCAGGAGATCGCGCGCCTGCGCGAGGAACTGCCGCAGACGACCTCGGAAACCAAGATCAAGAAGCTCTCCAAGCGCCTGAAGCTGCTCGAGGCCTTCTGGCAGTCCGGCAACAAGCCGCAGTGGATGGTGCTGAACGCGCTGCCCGTGCTGCCGCCGGACCTGCGCCCCCTGGTGCCGCTGGACGGCGGGCGCTTCGCGACCTCGGACCTGAACGACCTGTACCGGCGCGTCATCAACCGCAACAACCGCCTCAAGCGCCTGCTCGACCTGAGCGCGCCCGACATCATCGTGCGCAACGAGAAGCGCATGCTGCAGGAAGCGGTGGACGCGCTGCTCGACAACGGCCGTCGCGGCCGCGCCATCACCGGCACCAACAAGCGCCCGCTGAAGTCGCTGGCCGACATGATCAAGGGCAAGCAGGGGCGCTTTCGCCAGAACCTGCTCGGCAAGCGCGTCGACTACTCGGGCCGTTCGGTCATCGTGGTCGGTCCGCGCCTGCGCCTGCACCAGTGCGGCCTGCCCAAGAAGATGGCGCTGGAGCTGTTCAAGCCGTTCATCTTCGGCAAGCTGGAGGCGCGGGGTCTCGCGACCACGATCAAGGCCGCCAAGAAGATGGTCGAGCGCGAGCCGCCGGAAGTCTGGGACATCCTCGCCGAGGTCATCCGCGAGCACCCGGTGCTGCTCAACCGCGCGCCCACGCTGCACCGCCTCGGCATCCAGGCCTTCGAGCCGGTGCTGATCGAGGGCAAGGCGATCCAGCTCCACCCGCTGGTCTGCGCGGCGTACAACGCCGACTTCGACGGTGACCAGATGGCGGTGCACGTGCCGCTGACGCTGGAAGCGCAGCTCGAGGCGCGCGCGCTGATGATGTCCAGCAACAACATCCTCTCGCCCGCCAATGGCGAACCGATCATCGTGCCCTCGCAGGACGTGGTGCTCGGCCTGTACTACATGACGCGCGAGCGCATCGGGGCGAAGGGCGAGCGCACCGGCCCCGAGGGGCAGCGCCGCGCCTTCGCCGACGTCGACGAGGTCATGCGCGCCTACGGCTCGCAGCAGGTCGACCTGCACACCCGCATCGCGGTGCGCGTGTGCGAAGGGCTGTTCGACGAGGCCGGGGAGCGCTACGAGAACGTGCGCCGCGTGGACACCACGGTCGGGCGCGTGATGCTGTTCGAGATCGTGCCGGACGGGCTGTCCTTCGATCTCGTCAACCGCCCGATGACGAAGAAGTCGATCTCGCGCCTGATCAACCAGTGCTACCGCACCGTCGGCCTGAAGGAGACCGTGATCTTCGCCGACCAGCTGATGTACACCGGCTTCGAGTACTCGACCCGCTCGGGCGCCTCGATCGGCGTCAACGACTTCGTGATCCCCGAGGCCAAGGCCAAGATCATCCACGCGGCCGACGGCGAGGTGAAGGAGATCGAGACCCAGTACGCCTCGGGCCTGGTGACCCAGGGCGAGAAGTACAACAAGGTGATCGACATCTGGTCGCGCGCGAACGACCTGGTCGCCAAGGCCATGATGGAAGGCATCAGCAAGGAGACCGTGCGCAACAGCAACGGCAAGGAGGAGGAACAGGATTCGTTCAACTCCGTGTTCATGTACGCCGACTCCGGCGCGCGTGGCTCGCCGGCGCAAATCCGCCAGCTCGCGGGCATGCGCGGCCTGATGGCCAAGCCCGACGGCTCGATCATCGAGACGCCGATCACGGCGAACTTCCGCGAGGGCCTGAACGTACTTCAGTACTTCATCTCGACCCACGGCGCCCGCAAGGGCCTGGCGGATACCGCGCTGAAGACGGCGAACTCGGGTTACCTGACGCGCCGCCTCGTCGACGTGGCCCAGGACCTGGTGATCACCGAGGACGACTGCGGCACCAGCGAAGGCCTGCTGATGACGCCGGTGATCGAGGGCGGCGACGTGATCGAGGCACTGGGGGATCGCGTGCTCGGACGCGTGGTGGCGCGCGACGTGCTGCGCCCGGGCGGCGAGGAGATCGCCGTGCCCGCCGGCACCATGCTCGACGAGAGCTGGATCGAACGCCTCGAGAAGCTCGGCGTCGACGAACTCACGGTACGCTCCCCGATCACCTGCGAGACCCGCTACGGCATCTGCAGCATGTGCTACGGCCGCGATCTGGCGCGTGGACACCGCGCCAACATCGGCGAGGCCATCGGCGTGGTCGCGGCGCAGTCGATCGGCGAGCCCGGCACGCAGCTCACGATGCGGACCTTCCACATCGGCGGTGCCGCCTCGCGTTCGACCGCCGCGGACAACATCCAGGTCAAGAACGACGGTACCGTGCGCCTGCACAACCTGCGTTCGGTGGAGCAGAAGACCGGCAAGCTGGTCGCGGTGTCGCGCTCGGGCGAGCTCTCGGTGCTGGACGCCAACGGTCGCGAGCGCGAACGTTACCGCCTGCCCTACGGCGCGGTGCTGACCGTGCACGACGGCGATGCGGTCAAGGCACGCCAGATCGTGGCGACCTGGGATCCGCACAGCCACCCGATCATCACCGAAGTGGCGGGTTCGATCCGTTTCGAGGGCATGGAAGAGGGCATCAGCGTCAACCGTCAGACCGACGAGCTGACCGGCCTGTCCAGCATCTCGGTGATGGATGCCTCGGAGCGCCCGGCCGCCGGCAAGGACGTGCGTCCCGCGGTGGTGCTGCTCGACGCCAAGGGCAAGGAAGCCAATCTGCCCGGGACCAACATCCCGGCGCACTACTTCCTGCCGCCCGGCGCGCTGGTCAGCCTGGCCGATGGCGCCGCGGTCGACCTCGGTGACGTCATCGCGCGTATCCCGCAGGAATCGGGCGGAACCAAGGACATCACCGGCGGTCTGCCCCGCGTGGCCGACCTGTTCGAGGCGCGCAAGCCCAAGGAACCGGCGATCCTCGCCGAGGTCTCGGGCACCGTCACGTTCGGCAAGGAGACCAAGGGCAAGCGCCGCCTGATCATCACGCCGCTCGAAGGCCAGATCCTGGCCGACGGCAGCGATCACTACGAGACGCTGATCCCGAAGTGGCGCAGCCTCACGGTGTTCGAGGGCGAGACCGTCGCCAAGGGCGAGGTGGTCTCGGAAGGCCCGCCCGCGCCGCACGACATCCTGCGCCTGAAGGGCGTGGAGGCGCTGGCCAGGTACATCGTCAGCGAGATCCAGGACGTCTACCGCCTGCAGGGCGTGCGCATCAACGACAAGCACATCGAGGTGATCGTGCGCCAGATGCTGCGCAAGGTGGAGATCACCGCGACCGGCGAGTCCTCGTTCATCAAGGGCGAGCAGGCGGAGTACAACCGCGTGCTCGAGGAGAACGAGAACCTGCTGCAGGACGACAGGATGCCGGCGACCTTCGAGCGCGTGCTGCTCGGGATCACCAAGGCCTCGCTCGCGACCGAGTCCTTCATCTCGGCGGCCTCCTTCCAGGAGACCACCCGTGTGCTGACCGAGGCCGCGGTCACCGGCAAGCGCGATTACCTGCGCGGGCTGAAGGAGAACGTCGTGGTGGGTCGCCTGATTCCGGCGGGAACGGGCTTCGCGTACCACAGCGAGCGGCGTCGCCGCCGTGCCAAGGAAGCCCTGGGCGAGACCACGGCGACCGCGAGCGAAGTCGAGGCAGCACTGACGGAAGCGCTCAGTTCGGAACGAAGCTGACGGTAATATTGAGCCCGGCGGGGCGATACCCCGCCGGCCGTATTGACGCTCCCCGGAGGCATCTTTAGAATCCCGCCTCCGCAAAAACGGGTGACCCCGGGACGGACCGGGGTCGGAATTGCGCGAATTGCGCGGTGGTCGCAGGCCACCGCTTTTATTTTTGTGCCGCAGCGGGTGCGGCGCGGACGGAAACCGGAGTATTCGATGACGACGATCAACCAGCTGGTCCGGAAACCCCGCCAGCGCAAGGTCGAAAAGAGCAGTGTGCCGGCGTTGCAGGGTTGCCCCCAGCGCCGCGGCGTGTGCACGCGCGTCTACACCACGACCCCGAAGAAGCCGAACTCGGCGCTGCGCAAGGTGTGCCGCGTGCGCCTGACCAGCGGTTTCGAGGTCAGCTCCTACATCGGTGGCGAAGGCCACAACCTGCAGGAGCACAGCGTGGTGCTGATCCGCGGCGGCCGCGTCAAGGACCTGCCGGGTGTGCGTTACCACACCGTGCGCGGGACCCTGGACACCGCCGGCGTGGCCAAGCGCCGCCAGCGTCGTTCGAAGTACGGTGCGAAACGCCCGAAATCCTGATCGGGCCGTGCCGTCGCCACCCCCGGTGGCGGCACAGTGAGATCCATACAACCAGTAAGGCCGGGCCCACGGCAAAGCATTTGCCGCAGGCCGTCCCGGGTAACCTGAAAAACCGAAGAGGTATGAAATGCCAAGAAGACGCGTAGCCGCGAAGCGGGAAATCCTGCCGGATCCGAAATTCGGCAATGTCACACTCGCCAAGTTCATGAACCACGTGATGGTCGGCGGCAAGAAGTCGCTGGCCGAGCGCATCATCTACGGTGCCCTCGACCTGATCGAGGAGCGCATGAAGCGCGATCCGGTCGACGTGTTCGAGGAAGCGCTCGCCAACGTCGCCCCGATGGTCGAGGTGAAGTCGCGTCGCGTCGGCGGCGCCACCTACCAGGTGCCGGTCGAAGTGCGCTCCTCGCGCCAGCAGGCGCTGGCCATGCGCTGGCTCGTGGACTACGCCCGCAAGCGCGGCGAGAAATCCATGCCCCAGCGCCTGGCGGGCGAACTGATCGACGCCTGCCAGGGTCGCGGTGCCGCCGTGAAGAAGCGCGAAGACGTGCACCGCATGGCGGAAGCCAACAAAGCCTTTTCGCATTACCGCTTCTGACGCAGGTCGGCGGCAACTGGATATCGAGGAATCGACGTGGCTCGCAAGACACCCATCAAGCGTTATCGGAACATCGGCATCGTGGCGCACATCGACGCCGGCAAGACCACCACGTCCGAACGCGTGCTGTTCTACACCGGTGTCTCGCACAAGATCGGCGAGGTGCACGACGGCGCCGCCACCATGGACTGGATGGCGCAGGAGCAGGAGCGTGGCATCACCATCACCTCCGCCGCGACCACCTGCTTCTGGCACGGCATGGACCGCCAGTTCGACGAGCATCGCCTCAACGTGATCGACACCCCCGGGCACGTCGATTTCACCATCGAGGTGGAGCGCTCGCTGCGCGTGCTCGACGGCGCCGTGGTGGTGCTGTGCGGTTGCGCCGGTGTGCAGCCCCAGACCGAGACCGTCTGGCGCCAGGCCAACAAGTACGAAGTGCCGCGCATCATCTTCGTCAACAAGATGGACCGCAACGGTGCGGATTTCCTGCGCGTCGTGAAGCAGATCAAGGAGCGCCTGGGCGCCATCGCGGTGCCGATCCAGATGATGGTCGGCGCCGAGGACAAGTTCGCCGGCGTGATCGACCTGGTGAAGATGAAGTCGATCATCTGGAACGAGGACGACCAGGGCACCACGTTCGAGTACGGCCCGATCCCGGCCGAGTACACGGCCACCTGCGACGAGCTGCGCGATGGCCTGGTGGCCGCGGCGGCCGAGGCCTCCGACGAGCTGATGGAGAAGTACCTCGAGGGCGTCGAGCTCACCGAGGACGAGATCAAGTGGGGCCTGCGCACGCGCACGATCCGCAGCGAGATCGTGCCGGTGATGGGCGGTTCGGCGTTCAAGAACAAGGGCGTGCAGGCCATGCTCGACGCCGTCATCGAGTACCTGCCGGCGCCGACCGAGGTGAAGGCGATCGAGGGCGAGCTCGAGGACGGCACCATCATCAACTGTGAAGCCGACGACAGCGCGCCGTTCGCGGCGCTGGCGTTCAAGATCGCCACCGACCCCTTCGTGGGCACGCTGACCTTCTTCCGCGTCTACTCGGGCACGCTCGAGAGCGGCACCGGGGTGTACAACTCGGTGAAGGACCGCAAGGAGCGCGTCGGGCGCATGGTGCAGATGCACGCCAACCAGCGCACCGAGATCAAGGAAGTGCTGGCCGGCGACATCGCCGCGGCGGTGGGCCTGAAGGACGTCACCACCGGCGACACGCTGTGCTCGATCGACCACAAGGTGCGCCTGGAGCGCATGGAGTTCCCCGAGCCGGTGATCTCGGTCGCGGTGGAGCCCAAGACCAAGGCCGACCAGGAGAAGATGGGCATCGCGCTCGGCAAGCTGGCGCAGGAAGACCCCTCGTTCCGCGTGCACACCGACGAGGAGTCGGGGCAGACGATCATCTCGGGGATGGGCGAGCTGCACCTGGACATCATCGTCGACCGCATGCGCCGCGAGTTCAATGTCGAGGCCAACGTCGGCAAGCCGCAGGTGGCCTACCGCGAGACCATCCGCAAGAGCGTCGAGGTCGAAGGCAAGTTCGTGCGCCAGTCCGGCGGCCGCGGCCAGTACGGCCACGTGTGGCTGCGTCTCGAGCCCCTGCCGGCCGACGCGGAATACGAATTCCACAACGAGGTCGTAGGCGGCACGGTGCCCAAGGAATACATCCCTGCGGTCGACAAGGGCGTGCGCGAACAGCTGCAGAACGGCGTCATCGCGGGCTACCCGCTGCTGGCGATGAAGGTCACGATCTTCGACGGTTCCTTCCACGAGGTCGACTCCAACGAAATGGCCTTCAAGATCGCCGGCTCGATGGCGGTGAAGGAAGGCGCGAAGAAGGCGAACCCGGTCCTGCTCGAGCCGATCATGGCGGTCGAGGTGGTGACGCCCGAGGACTACATGGGTGACGTGATCGGCGACCTCAACCGCCGCCGCGGCCTGATCCAGGGCATGGACGACAGCACGTCGGGCCGCGTGGTGACGGCCGAGGTTCCGCTCTCCGAGATGTTCGGCTACGCGACCGACCTGCGTTCCGCGACGCAGGGCCGCGCGACGTACACGATGGAGTTCAAGAAGTACGCGGAGACGCCGAACAACATCGCCGAAGAAATCATCGCCAGGAACAAGTCCTGAGTTTTTTCCCACAGCACTTATCTGAGGTAGCGAAGCAATGGCCAAGGAAAAATTCGAACGCAAGAAGCCGCACGTGAACGTGGGCACGATCGGTCACGTGGACCACGGCAAGACGACGCTGACGGCGGCGCTGACGCGGGTGTGCGCGGAGACGTGGGGCG
>JAGPES010000409.1 GCA_018057015.1 Pseudomonadales bacterium
GTGCCACACGGCCGCGCCGCAATTCAACCCGGAGCCTGGCGGACGGGGGGCTGCAACGGGCTCCGCGCGAGCGCCTCGGCATGCTCCTGCGCCACCGCACTGTGCGGATCCTGGTGGATGATCACATCCGCGCCGGGATAGGCCTCGCGCAAGCGCATTTCGACCGCGTCGGCGATGCCATGGGCGAGGCGCAGCGACGTCTCGTCCTCCAGTTCCACGTGCAACTGGATGATGTAATGCATCCCTGAGCGCCGCGTTCGCAGATCGTGCACGCCGAGCACGCCGGGACTGGAAAGTGCCAGTTCACGGATGCGCTGGTCGATCTCGGGCGGAAGGGCTTTGTCCATCAGCAGGCCGAACGCCTCCCGGCCGATCTGCACGGCGCCGCTGCAGATGATCACGGCGATGACAAGGCCCATGATCACGTCGACCTGCTGGATGCCGCGTTGCGCAAACAGCAGCGACACGATGACGGCCGCGTTCATCAGCAGGTCGGACTTGTAATGCAGCCTGTCTGCACTGATCGCCGTCGAACCGGTGAGCCGTATCGCATGCGTCTGCAGCGCGAGCAATCCGAGCGTGCACACGATGGCGCACACGCTGACCGCGAGACCGATGCCGGTGTGCTCGAGCACGTGTTCCTCGGCGTGCAGCATGCGCTCCAGGCAATACAGGAACAGCAGCGCCGCCGACCCCATGATGAATGCCGACTGCGCCAGCGCCGCCAGCGATTCGGCCTTTCCGTGCCCGAAACGATGCTCCTCGTCGGCGGGCTTCAGCGAATAGCGCACGGCGACCATCGATAGCACAGATGCCATGGAATCCATGAAGGAATCGATCAGGGAGCCGAGCATGCTGGCCGATCCCGTGTACAGCCACGCGGCTGCCTTGACGACAATCAGCAGCAGCGCGACCGCGACCGAACCGTAACTCGCCAGCAGCAGCCAGCGTTCGGCGGAAGGACGCCCGGTCACGAAGCCGCGGCCCCGGACTCCGCGGCGTCGCTCATCCCGCCAGCGCATGATCGCACTAGACTCTCTCCAGCACCGTCGCGATGCCCTGCCCCATGCCGATGCACATCGTCGCCAGCCCCAGCGTGAGGTCGCGCTGTTCCATCACGTTGATCAGCGTACCGGTGATCCGCGCGCCCGAGCAGCCAAAGGGATGCCCGAGCGCGATCGCGCCTCCATGCAGGTTCACGCGGGCATCCATGTCGTCGAGCAGTCCGAGATCCTTCAGCACGGGAATGGCCTGGGCGGCGAAGGCCTCGTTCAGTTCCACCGCCTCGATGTCGCTCATGGCGAGGCCGCAGCGCGCCAACGCCTTCTGCGTGGCCGGTACCGGACCGTAGCCCATGATGGACGGATCGACGCCGGCCACCGCCATCGCGCGGATCTTCGCCCGGGGTCGTGCGCCGCAGGCACGCGCCTTTCGCCCGGACATCACGATCATGGCCGCCGCACCGTCGGCTATCTGCGACGAGGTGCCGGCTGTCACTGTGCCGTTGCGCGGATCGAAGGCCGGCGGCAAGGCGGCGAGACCTTCCAGCGTGGTGTCACGGCGCACCGTCGTGTCCTCCCGGACCAGTATGCTGAAGCCCGCCTCGTCATGACCGCGAGTCGGGATGACCTCGCGCGCCCAGCGCCCCTCGTCCTGCGCCTTCGCCGCCAACCGGTGCGAGCGCACGCCGAAAGCGTCCTGCTGCTCGCGCGTGATCCCGTGCAGCATCGCCAGGCCCTCGGCGGTGATGCCCATCAGGCCGGCGGCCTTGGCCACGTGCTTGCTCATGCGCGGATTGGGATCTATACCCTTGTCCATGGGCAAGTGCCCCATGTGTTCCACGCCACCCACCAGGAACACCTCGCCGTAGCCCGTCATCACCGACTGTGCAGCGATGTGCAGCGCCGACATCGACGAGCCGCAGAGCCGCGAAATGGTCTGCGCGCCCGCCGAGTGCGGCACCACGGTCAGCAGCGAGAACATGCGTGCCACGTTCCAGCCCTGCTCCTCGGTCTGGTTCACGCAGCCCCAGATCACGTCTTCCACCGCGGCAGGATCCACGTTCGGATTGCGGGCAAACAATGCGTTCACGAGGTCCGCAGACAGATCCTCCGCACGCACGTTGCGGAACACGCCATTCTTCGAACGCCCCATCGGGGTACGCGCACAGTCGATAATCACCACATCGTCGTCTTTGAAACTCACGCCGTTCCTCCCCTGCAGACGCAGGCTCCGGTGTATCAGGAATAGAAGCGCCTGCCGTCACGCGCCCGGGCGCGCAGCGACTCCGGCACGCCGTAAACTGCCGCGATGCCCGCATGGCGATCCGCGGCGGCACAGAACTCGGCAAGACCCATGTGGTCCATGTAACGCAGCGCCCCGCCGCGGAATACCGGAAAACCGATGCCCATGACCAGCGCCATGTCGGCCTCGCCCGCCGAATCCACGATGTCCTCGTCGAGGCATCGCACGAGTTCGTTGCACATGGGCACCATCATGCGCTCGACGATCTCCTGTTCGTCGAACTCGCGCGGCGCGGCGCTGATGCCGGCGATCATCGCCTGCGCCTGCGGATCTGCGGTCTTGACCGGCTTGCCGCGCTTGTCCTGCTCGTAGCGGTAGAAACCCGCACCGGTCTTCTGCCCGAAGCGGCCCGCCTCGAACATCAGTTCCACCGCCGTGCGGAAATCGATGCGCATGCGCTCGGGGAAACCTTCGGCCATCACGCCGGCAGCATGGTGCGCCACGTCGATGCCGACCACGTCGAGCAGGTGCGCCGGCCCCATGGGCCAGCCGAACTTCTGCATCACGCGATCGACCTCGCGAAAGTCCGCTCCGTCGCGCAGCAACGCGTTGAACGCGCCGAAATAGGGGAACAGCACGCGGTTGACGAGAAAGCCCGGGCAATCCCGCACCACGACCGGCGTCTTCTTCAGCTGCCGCGCGTAGGCCACCGTCGTCGCGATGGCGGCGTCCGAACTGTGCTCGCCGCGGATCACCTCGACCAGCGGCATGCGGTGCACCGGATTGAAGAAGTGCATGCCACAGAAATTCGCCGGCCGCTTCAATGCCTGCGCCAGGCGCGTAATCGAGATCGTCGAGGTGTTGCTCGCCAGGATCGCGTCGCTGCCGAGCACCGCCTCGCACTCGGCGAGCACGCGCTTCTTGACGCCCTCGTTCTCGACCACTGCCTCGACCACGAAATCGACATTGCCGAAGGTGCTGTAATCGAGCGTCGGCTGGATAGAGCCGAGCACGGCAGCCATCGCCTCCGGCGTCATCCTCCCGCGGTTGACCTGGCCGGCTAGCAGCTTGGAGGCCTCGCGCATGCCGATGTCGAGCCCCTTTTCGGCAATGTCCTTCATCACGATGGGTACGCCGCAGGTCGCCGACTGGTAGGCGACGCCGCCGCCCATGGTGCCGGCACCGAGCACCGCCGCGCGACTCACCTTGCGGCCGGCAGACTCCCAATCGCGTGCCTTCTTCGACACCGCCTGCTCGTTCAGGAACAGGCCGATGAGGCTGTCTGC
>JAGPES010000034.1 GCA_018057015.1 Pseudomonadales bacterium
GTACTGAGGGTGCCGCCATTCGTCGGCAGCGGCTGCGGCACCTGCCAGGCGATCCTGGCATTCGCCACGTCCCACGCGATCAGCGAACCGCGCGGATTGCGCAGCTCGGCCAGGAATGCCGGGTCGTCCATCATGCCCGCCATGTCCAGCGCCATGTTGTAGCGCCGTCCGTTCTCCTTGAAGCCGACCGCGTTGTCGGCCTTGAACACGCTCGGCATCTGCAGTTCGCTGAAATACAGCAGGCCGGTGCCGGGATTCCACGACACCGGGTTCCAGTTGTGCCCGCCGAGCGGGCCCGGGTACACCAGCGCCGCCTTGCCGGTCTTGCTGTAATCCGCTTCGGGGTTCTCGATCGGTCGGCCGCTCTTCAGGTCATAGCCGCTCGCCCAGGTGACCTTGGTGAACTTCTCCGCCGAGAGCAGCTTGCCGGTCACGCGATCCAGCACGTAGACGAATCCGTGCTTGGGCACCTGCACCAGGAGCTTGCGCGTTTCGCCCTGGAACGGGATGTCCAGCAGCACCATCTGCGTGGTGGCCGGGTAATCCCATTGCTCGGCGGGCGCGAGCTGGTAGTGCCAGACGTACTCGCCCGTATCGGGGCGCAGCGCCACGATCGAGGACACGAACAGGTTGTCGCCGCCCCCCGGGCTGCGACGGGCGCGCGGATACAGGCTGCTGTTGCCGACGCCGATGTAGAGCAGGTCCAGCTCCGGGTCGTAGGACATCGCGTCCCAGACCGTGCCGCCGCCGCCCCACTTCCACCATTCCTCGCCGCTCCAGGTCTTCGCGGCCATCGCCATGGCCGCGTTCTCGAAGCCCTTCGCCGGATCCCCCGGCACCGTGAAGAAGCGCCAGGCCATCGCGCCGCTCTTCGCGTCATAGGCCGAGACATAGCCGCGCGCGCCCATGTCGGCGCCGCCATTGCCTATCAGCACCTTGCCTTTCACCACGCGCGGCGCGCCCGTGATGTTGTAGCCGCGCGAGGTATCGATCAGGGTATCTACACTCCACGCCTGTTCGCCGGTCGCGGCATCGAGCGCGACCAGGCGGCCGTCGAGCGTGCCGACATACACGCGTCCTTCCCACACCGCGACGCCGCGGTTCACCGGCCCGCAGCAACCCTCGACCGCCTGCCCGCGGTTCACCGCCGGATCGTGCTGCCACAGCGGCCGCCCGCTGGCGGCATCGAAGGCATAGACCACGCTCCACGGCCCGGTGACGTACATCACGCCGTCCACCACCAGCGGCGTGGCCTCGACGCCACGCTCGAAATCCAGCGTCTGGCTCCACGCCAGCCCCAGCCGCGAGACGTTGCCGGCATCGATCTGCGCGAGCGGGCTGAAGCGCTGCTCGTCATAAGTGCGCCCGTGGCTCATCCAGTTCGCGGCGTCGCTCCCGGCGGCGCGCAGGCGCGCCTCATCGACGGCGGCCGGGCCAGCGGCCGGGCCAGCGGCCGCACCGGCCACGGCGGCGGCGAGCGAGAATCCCACGGCGAGCACAATCCTGAACATCGATGATCTCCGGCAGATTGTCAGCGGCGCATGATTCCAGACCTGCGGCGGGGACTGCGTTGACTGGCGGTAATCCGCGCTCCTGGCCGGTCGCGCCATGCGCACTCCGGAGCCGCCACCGAGCCGCATTCCTCCAGCCCCACATCGTTCTCGTCGCACCATGTCCGCAGCACGGTGCGCGTCGCCTGCTCCTCGTACGCGTACCACTGCTCCATCAGGTCGTTGTCGTCCAGCAGGTCCTTGGAGCGCCCGTATGCGCCGCGACGCCTGAAGGTGTCTTCGACGTCGTCCATCAGTTCGGGGGCCTGCTCCCGCACGAAGCGGAATGCCAGCCGCCGGCCCAGGTCCAGCTCGTTCTTGTGCGGGAGCTGCACGTAGCGCCACGCGTCATCGATGTCGTCGGGCAGTTCCTCGAGGTTGTCTCCCAGTTCCGAGTACCAGTGGAATTCCCCCGTGACGAGCGAGAGCCACGCGCGGTTCACCCCGATACCTTCAGCGCTCGCGTAGTGAAACGAGAGCTCCAGGTCGGGCCAGCGCACGGTTACTCGCGGCATGGAAGACTCTCCTTTGAACGGGTTTCAGCGCAACTGATCAGCCTCTTGGTGCGGCCTCGCGGCGGTAGCGCTGCTCAGATGTTCGCGCGCGGCATCGTCACCTGCGAGGTCACGATGCCGCCGTTGACGCCGATCACCTCGCCGGTCACGTAGGCCGAGGCCGGTGACGCGAGGTAGAGCGCGCAGGCCGCGACGTCCTCCGGGTCGCCGAGACGCGCCATCGGTGTGCGGGCGGCCATCGTGCGCTCCATGTCCTCGGTCATGAAGTTGGTCAGCGCCGTGGTGCGCGTCGCGCCCACGCCGATGGCATTGACGCGCACTTTCGGCGCGAAGTCCTGCGCGAGTTCCTGCGTCATCCACGACATCGCCGCCTTGCCCACACCGTAGGCCACGAAGCCCGGCTGCGGATGACTGCCGGCCATCGACGAGATGTTGATGATCGCGCCCTTGCCCGCGGTGGCGACCATGTGCGGGACGCTGAGCCGCGACATGGAAAACGCGGTGGTCACGTTGAAGCGAAAACAGGCCTCGAAGTCCTCGTCGCTGGTGTCCAGTGCCGGCTTCGGCCCCCAGCCGCCCGCGTTGTTCACCAGGATGTCCAGGCGTCCGAATTCCCCGAGCGCACGCGCGACCAGATGCTCGCGCTGCGCGGCGTCGAGCACGTCGCAAGGGACGACCAGCGCGCGGCGTCCGCGAGCGCGCACCTTCGCCGCCGTTTCCTCCAGTTCGCCGAGGCTACGCGCCGAAATCACCACGTCGGCGCCCGCATCGGCGAAAGCGAGCGCGGTGGCAGCACCGATGCCGCGCCCGGAACCGGTGATGATGGCAACCTGGCCATCGAGGCGAAAGCGATCCAGCATGCTCGTCATGGAATTCTCCTGCCAATCGTCGAGTGGGCGTATGTCGTAGGGGCGCCCCATTGTCGCGGAAGACGTGATGCAGAAGCCACCGCCCGTCACACTAGCCGAAATCCACCAGGCGGCAGGGATTGCTGCCGTTCCAGCTGGCGGCCTCGGCGGCACAGGCCTTGAAGCCGGCCACGTAGTCCGGATCCGACTGCATCAGCTCGACGACGAGGCCTTCCATCGCCGGATGTTCGAGGTAGACGTAGCGCGCCAGGTCGTTGCGCATCACGCCGTGCTCGCGCAGTCCGGCGGCGGCGGCGCGCGCAAGCGCTGCGTCGAGGTCTGGCACGATGTAGCTGAGCTGGTGCAGGGTCTGCGCCTTGTCGGTGTCGTAGAAAAACCGGTACGGCGAGATCACGCCATTGACCTGCTGGATCAGCTCGATCTGCACCCCGTTCTGGTAGGCGAGGCCAACGTGCATGAGCACTTCGGTGTGCGCGCCGCGGAACTCCGACTGCAGCCGGACGTTGCGATAGCCCCACCACGGCCCGACGCCGAAGTGTTCGACCCAGCTCTTCATGGCGGCGTCGATGTCCTTGACCAGGAATCCCCATTGCATGATGGGACCGAACAGCGGCTCGAACATGAAGGCATCCTTGTGTGGCTGTTGTTGTCGCACCCGCGACGGCACCCGCGCCCGGCCCGGATGCTACGAAGTTTCAATGTGACATTCAACGCGCGTTGCGACATGATCGCCGCTCCACTCGCGCGCGGGGAAGTGCCATGAGAGCCGTACGCTGCAGAAATCACAAGGCATGCCTGACGCACGTGCCGGAACCTGCCGGCGAGGGCGTGCGCGTCAGGGTCGCCGCGGCCGGCATCTGCGGCTCGGACCTGCACATGATCGCGATGGGCTTTCCGAATCCGTTCACGCTGGGCCACGAGATTTCAGGCATCACCGACAACGGCACCCCGGTCGCGATCGAACCGATCGCGGCCTGCGGCCACTGCCCCTGTTGTGCCCGGGGCGAGTACAACCTCTGCGTGCTCGGCGCGAAGGCGATCATCGGAGTGGGCCAGGACGGCGGCATGGCCGAGGAGCTGCTCGTCCCCGAGCGCTGCCTGGTGCCGCTGCCCTCGGGCCTGGCGGTGAAGGACGCCTGCCTGGTGGAGCCGCTCGCGGTCGCGGTGCACGGTATCGCGATGGCGCACCCCGGGCACCGTGATCGCGTCGCGATCGTCGGCGGCGGCACCATCGGGCTGTGCGCGGTCACAATGGCGCGGATCGCTACCCCCGAGGTGTGCCTGCTGGCGCGCCACGACCGCCAGAAGGCGGCCGGCGAGCGCCTCGGCGCCACGCTGTCAGCGACGGGCGAATACGACCTCGTGATCGACTGCGCGGGCACCTCGGAATCCATTGCCGAGGCGGTGCGGCTGTGCCGCCCGGGTGCCACCGTGCTGCTGCTGGCGACGTACTGGGAAGGCCTCGTGCTGCCGGCTTTCGAGGTCTCGATGAAGCAGCTGCGCCTCCTCAGTTCCGCCAACTACTGCCGCCAGGGCCTCGGCCGCGACGTGGAGGTGGCCGCCTCCGCGATGGCGCAGAACCCCCGGATCGCCGAATGCCTGATCACGCACCGCCTGCCGCTGGACGCCGCCGAGGAAGCCTTCGCCATCGCCGCCGACCGCAAGGCCGGCGCGATCAAGGTAACGATCAACCCCTGAGGCGGACGCGGCGCGCATGAAAATCTGTGTGCTGAACATCACGCCGGTGCCGCCGGAGTACCTGGCGGCGAGCCGCGCCACGCTCGACGCCTGCTGCGCCGTCGTGCTGGCGCCGGGCACCGAGCTCGTGCTCCGCGCACCGAGCCTGGGCACCGTGACGCTGCCGCAATACCTCGAGGACTTCCGCAACCCCTGGTTCCAGCACCTCGTCGTGCACGAGGTCATCCGCAGCGTGATCGAGGCCGAGCGCGAGGGTTTCGACGCGATCGTGGTGAACTGTTTCGACGATCCCGGCGTCAGGGAAGCCCGCGCGCGGGTGCGCACGCCGGTATTCGGCCTTGCCGAGGCCACCCTCCACCATGCCTGCCAGCTGGGCGCGAAGCTTGGCGCGCTGGTGCCCGACATGCCGGGACAGGTCGCCTTCGTGCGGGGACAGATCGAGACGATGGGACTGTCGTCGCGCCTGATCGCCGACGGCGTGCGCGCCGAGCGCAAGCGCTTCACCGAATCCTTCGCCGAGGCGCTGCGCGATCCACGGCCGATGATGGAGCGCCTGGAGGCGCAGGCGCGCCAACTGGTCGACGACGGCGCCGATGTCGTGGTGATCGCCTGCGGCGGCCTCGGCCAGGTCTGTGGCGCGCAGGGCTGGCACGTGCTGGAACACCACGGTGTGCCGGTACCGGTGGTGAACCCGCTCACCACCGCGGTGAAGACCGCAGAGATGATGCTCGGCCTGCAGCGGGCGATCGGCACCCCGATTCCGAGCCAGGCGCACGTGGCGTACCTTGGCGTCGACGACATCGAGCGCATCGAACGGGCCTTCGGGATCACCGGCTGATCGGCGCTCCCGTCCGGGCGCCGCCCATGGATAAATAACCTCTCCTGTCCGCACCTCTTATTGTGCTATTCTCCGCCCCCCTTTCCGACCCGGCAGACGCGCGACACGAGCCGGTCCCGGCCGATGGAGTTGCCCCGGTTGCGCAGGACGGCTTTCTGGCTGCATGAGGTGTCTCCGGCCGGGCGGGCACATGAGCACGGTTGGGACGACGGTCACACTTTTCTGACACGCCGTGTCCCAAATGGGTCACGCATTGGGCCCGCGCTTCGTGGCTAGATGCCCCCCCACGCAACACCGGAGGCTGGGTATGCGTATCGATGGCACGCTTTCACACTGGAACGACAACGACAATTGCGGATCCATCGCGCCGGCGCGCGGCGGCCCGGATGTGTTCGTGGACCTCGCGGCCTTCGCCCGGAATGAACGGAGACCACAACTGCACGAGCGGCTGAGCTTCGAGCTCGCGCTGGATCGCAATGGCAACATGCGGGCCCGCGGCGTGCGCCGTCCCGGGCGTTGCGGGATGCTCGCGGGGCTCAAGACGAGCCTGCAGCCCTCGACGCGCAAGCGCAAGCGCGTGGGTCAGGGCGCCGCTGTCTTCCTGGTGATCGCTTCGGCCGCCTACATGGTTTCCGCCTACCTGCTGACGGTCTCGGCGCAGCGGCCGGATCAAACGCAGGACGCCCGGGAAATGCATCAGCCGAATCCGCATGAGGGTCTCTACGCCGACATCCGGCACACCGCCTCGCTGGACTGAGCGCGGATACTCCCCGCACCCTAGGCAGACAGGCGCTCGAAGCGCGGGCGCCCCACACCGTCGACCTCCACGATTTGTGTGAACATCGCCAGCGGGCGCACCCAGAGCGCGCGCTCGCCGTACTGCGGTCGATAGACCACGAGCCGCTCGCCGGTTTCGCTGTGAGTCGCCACGCCGATCACGTCGTAGAGCTCGCCCTTGTAGTGCCGGTAGGAGCCCGGGGTCAGCTCGTGGTCCATCCATGTCTCCCGGTTCGCGCGCCGTGGCGTCTCAGTGCCCGCGGAGCTTCGCCACCACCCGCGCCAGTGCGGGATCCAGCGCGGGGTCCTCGGGCATCATCATCGTGATGTAACCCGACAGCCCGCCAAAGCGGCGTTCCAGCTCGGCCGGGATCTCGGCGTAGGTGCCCGTCGGGATGAAGGCGTCGAGCATCTCGTCGTCGATGATGTCGCGCATGCGGTCCCAGCGGTTCTCCCGGGTCATCGCCAGCAGCTGTTCGCCCCGATCCTGCCAGCCGAAGAGCTCGAGGCTCGGCCAGTACGCCGGCGTGGAGTACAGGAAGCCCAGCATGCGGCGCCATTTCTCGCGTTCCTTCGCGACCCGCGCGGCGTCGGGCCCGGTCGCGACCAGCGAGCCGAGCACCAGCTTGAAGCTGTCGAGGTCGCGCCCGCGCCTCAGCGCACCCTCGCGCAGGCGCGGCAGCACCACCTCGCGGATGTAGCGCGGCGGCGTGTTGGTCGGGTGCGTGATCATGCCATCGGCGATCTCGCCCGCCAGGGCGGTCATCCCGGGCCCGACCGCGCCCATCAGCAGCGGCACCTGCGGGTGCTCGATCGGCCCGGGGTTGAAGAACGGCTGCAGGCGCGTGAAACGGTAGTGCTCGCTGATATATGACAGCCTGGTGCCGTTCTGGAACGCGTCGAAGATCGCGCGCAGCGCTCCGATGTACTCGCGCATGCGCGGCGCCGGCGCGCTCCAGGCGGCGCTGTAGCGATCCTCGATGTTCTGCCTGATCTGTGTGCCCAGGCCGAGTTCGAAGCGTCCCTTCGACATCGCCTGCAGGTCCCACGCGGCGAGCGCGACGTTCATCGGGCTGCGCGGAAATGCCACCAGCACCGAGATCAGCACCTTGAGCCGCTCGGTGGCGTCGAGCGCCAGCGCGGCGAGCAGGAAGCCGTCGTGGATCGCGTCCGGCACCTGCAGGCCGTCGAAGCCCATCGCCTCGGCGCGCCGGGCGTGTGCGCCGATCTCGCCCGGACCCATGTTCTCGGGGGTGCTTGCATAGACGGTGAACACGTTGTACTGCTCCTCGGGTCGTGTGGATCCGGCTTCGGCCCCGCGCCTACGCCGCGTGCAACCCCAGCTTGATCGCCGGCGGGACGACCAGGGCGGCAAGTATGCCGGCCCAGACACCCTTGAACACCGCGTAGGCCAGGGGCGAGAACGGCGGCAGTGGCAGCAGCATCAGCATGCCCACGGTGCCCGCGCCGACCAGCGCACCGGCCAGTCCGAACAGCAGGCTGTTGCTCCAGACGCTGCGCGTCGCGACGCACGCCAGCGTGCCCAGCGCCGCGGGCGGCACTGCCTCGTGCTCGCCCTTGGCGAGCTTGGCGCGGTGTATCTTGATGACGAACACCGCGATCAGCGAAGCGAGCAGGAAGCCCGTGATCATCAGGTCCGCACCGTAGCCGTGTTCGCCCCACGCGGTCAGGGCCGGCTTGTCCTTGAGCAGGAACCACGCGATCACGCCGTTCAGCACCAGGTTGATCACGAAATTGTGGCGCGACTGGGTGCGGATGTGGGACTCCAGCGCTGCGTTCATGGGCACCTCCTCATATCTGTTGTCTTGACAAACGGCCGGTGATCAGCGGCGCCTGAGCTTCCCACGACGGCAACCCGGGCTCGACGCGGGAGCAAAGCGATTGGCCTGCCGCGACCTCAGGCCGAGCCCATGTAGCGACCGCCGTTCATGCTGATCGTCTGGCCGGTGAGGTAGCCGGCCTCCTCGGACGCGAGGAAGGCGCAGGCTGCGGCGATGTCCTCGGGCCGGCCAACGCGCTTCATCGGCATCGACGCCGCGTAGGCGTCCACGTCGACAGGGGAAGCACGCAACATCGGCGTGTCGATGAAGCCGGGGGGAACCATGTTCACGGTGATGCCCGTCGCCGCGTATTCCAGCGCCAGCGCCTTGCTCATCCCGAGCAGACCGCCCTTGGACGACACGTAGTGGCCCTGGTTGACCGAGCCCGACTGGGTGGAGGAGGAGGTGATGTTGATGATCCGTCCCCACCTGGCGGCCAGCATGTCGGGCAGGATTTCCCTGATGACCAGGAACGGCCCCTTGAGGTTGATGCGGATCACCTTGTCGAAGAGTTCCTCGTCGATGTCCATGAATGGCGTGAAGGGAGCAATGCCCGCGTTGTTGACCAGGATGGTGATCGCGCCGAACGCGGCGCGGGTCTTTTCCGCCGCCGCCGCGATCGCTGCCTTGTCGGCGCAATCGGCCGTCACGGCGATGGCCTTGCCGCCCGCGCCGGCAATCATGCTCGCGGTCTCCTGCGCGGCCTCGCCGTTGAGATCCCACACGCCGATGGCCGCTTCATCGCGGGCCAGGCGCACGGCAATGGCCCGGCCGATGCCCGACCCGGCGCCAGTGACGACAGCAACTCTAGCCTTCAGCGACATGGATGTTCCTCTTCCTGGATCTCGATCGGTGGAGCTTTCTGCACAGGGCTCACGCCTTGAGCAGTGCCTTGTTGACGAACGGGTCGTTGCCCACGAACAGCGGCGTGCCACTGAACCAGGCGATGCGCCAGATACCGTCCGTCTCGCGCCGGCATACCATGCGGCAAACGGTGACCATGGCCGGCTGGATCGTGCCGAGCACGGGCGGGTGGCCTTCCCCGGCGTAGTTGACGTTGGTGAAAAAGATGGTGGCGTTGTCCTTGTCCTGGACTTCCACCCGCGGATTGAGGAAGGTGTGAACCGCTACCCGGATGCCGTCCTTGTGCTGCCCGGGGATACGCTGCTCCCGCTCGGCATAGAACTTGCGGATGGCCGCGTGGCCCCGGTGGGTGTAGTCGCCCACCGCAAAGGTGCCGTCCTCGGTGTAGAAATCGGTGATGTTGCGGCCGGAATTGAAATCGATCTCATGGGCGAATTCCGCGATCAGTTGCTGCAGTTCGATCACGATGATCGCCGATTCCCGGTCGCACTTGCGCATTCCCTGGTTCCCTGTCGTTGTCGTGCCGGATGCCTGCCGCGCGCGCGGATCGCCCGCGACGTGCCGCGCTCGAGTGTGGCAGCCTTGCCTCGTTGCCGGCAAGCCCTGCAACCGGGCACGGCGGCTCGGCCACCAGCCCTACCGTCCCCCGGCCCGGCCTGCCATGCGCCTCGCGCCGGCCGTGAATATGACCAACTCCATCGTTGCAGCGATGCGATAGAATCCGCCGCTCAGCCCGCAGGCCCGATTGCCGATGCCGAACGACAACGTCGTAGAAATAGAAGATCTCTCGTTCAGTTACTCCTCCGGTCGCCAGGTCCTCTCGAAGATCAACCTGCAGATTCCGCGCGGGCGGGTAATCGGGATCATGGGCCAGAGCGGCTGCGGCAAGACCACGCTGCTGCGCACGATCGGCGGGGCACTGCGGCCCTCGCAGGGCGAGGTGCGGGTGTTCGGACAGCCGCTGGGCCGGCTCGACCAGCGACAGATCTACGCCATGCGCCGGCGCATGAGCATGCTGTTCCAGTTCGGGGCGCTGTTCACGGACATGTCGAGCTTCGAGAACGTGGCCTTCCAGATGCGCGAGCACACGAAGCTCGAGGACTCCATGATCCGCGATCTGGTGCTGATGAAGCTGCACGCGGTGGGCCTGCGCGGCGCGGCGCACCTGATGCCCTCGGAGCTCTCGGGCGGCATGGCGCGTCGCGTCGCGCTGGCGCGTGCCATCGCGCTCGACCCCGAGCTCATGATGTACGACGAGCCCTTCGCCGGTCTGGACCCGATCTCGCTCAGCGTCATCGGCCAGCTCATTCGCAAGCTCAACGACGCGCTGGGCGCCACCTCGATCATCGTGACGCACGACATCCAGGAGTCGCTGAAGATCGTGGACTACATCTATTTCGTCGCCGACGGACGCGTGATCGCCGAAGGCAGCGCCGAGGAGGTCAAGGCCTCGCTGGAGCCCTACGTGCACCAGTTCGTGTGGGGCGAGGCGGACGGCCCCGTGCCGTTCCACTACCCCGCCGCCGACTACGTCGCGGACCTGTTGCGGGGCAAGCGCGCATGAGCAAGCCGACCTCTTTCCCGTTCCTGCGTGGGCTGGGCGCGCGCACCATCGATGCGCTGTGGCGCCTCGGCTATGCCACGCGCTTCCTGCTCGCGACGCTGCGCCACACCCCGGAGGCCTTCCGTCGCCTCGGGCTCACGGTGCGCGAGATCTACTTCGCCGGCGTGCTCTCGCTCACGATCATCCTGGTCTCGGGGCTCTTCGTCGGCATGGTGCTCGGCCTGCAGGGCTACGACACCCTGGCCCGCTTCGGTTCCTCTGAGGCCCTCGGCGTGCTGGTGGCGCTGTCGCTGGTGCGCGAACTCGGGCCCGTGGTCGCCGCGCTGCTGTTTGCCAGCCGTGCCGGCAGCGCGATCACAGCCGAGATCGGCCTGATGAAGGCCACCGAGCAGCTCGATGCGATGGAAATGATGGCCGTCGATCCCGTCGCGCGCGTGGTGGCGCCGCGCTTCTGGGGCGGCGTGATCTCGATGCCCTTGCTGGGCATGCTGTTCACCGCCACCGGCATCATCGGCGGCTATCTGGTCGGCGTGGTGATGATCGGCGTCGACCCGGGCCAGTTCTGGTCGCAGATGCAGGCCGCGGTGGACGTGCGCGAGGACGTCTTCAACGGCGTGATCAAGAGCGTCGTGTTCGGCGTCGCGGTGACCTGGATCGCGGTCTTCGAGGGCTACGAGGCGCCGCCGACCGCCGAAGGGGTTTCCCGCGCCACCACGCGTACCGTCGTGACCTCCGCGCTGGTCATCCTCGCGCTGGATTTCGTACTCACTGCATTCATGTTTCACGGGATAAGCTAGAACGCCATGAACCGCACGACCATTGATCTCTGGGTGGGCATCTTCGTGGCGCTCGGCGCCGCAGCCCTGGTATTCCTGTCATTACAGGTCGCGAGCTTCACCAGTGGCACGCGCGGCGAGACCTACGAGCTCAATGCCCGTTTTGCCGACATCGGTGGCCTCAAGGTCAAGGCGCCGGTAAAGAGCGCCGGTGTGGTGGTGGGCCGTGTCACCAACGTGGCGCTGGACAAGCAGATGTTCCAGGCCATCGTGACCGTCAGCGTGGAAAAGGAGTACGAGTTTCCGACGGACTCCCTGGCGCGGATCCTGACCTCCGGCATACTGGGAGACCAGTACATCAGTCTCGAACCCGGCGGCGAAATGGACAACATGAAGGACGGGGACACCATAGAAAACACCAGCGATGCGTTCGTGCTGGAGAAACTGATCTCGAAGTTCATTTTCAGCGCAACCTCCGGCGAAAATGGCGAGACGCAGGATGAAGAGGAGTAAGACCATGCACGACGATGCACTGCACACCCGGTCCCTGGCGCGCGGTATCGGTGCGCTCTGCGCCATGCTGATCGCGCTGCTGCTGGCGCTGCCCGCCGCGGCAGCCACCGAGGAACCCGATGCGCTGGTCAAGCGCGTCAGCGAGGAAGTGCTGCAGATCCTGCACCAGCACAAGGACAACCCGGGCGGCCCCGAAGTCCAGGCGCAGGTCAAGGAAATGGTGCTGGGACATTTCGACTTCGCGCGCATGGCCGCGCTCGCCGCGGGCCTCAGCTGGCGCACGGCGACGCCGGCGCAGAAGACCGAGCTGACGGACCAGTTCCGCACGCTGCTGGTGCGCACCTACGCCTCGGCGCTCGGCAAGTTCAAGGGCCAGACCCTGGAGTTCGATCCGCAACGCAAGTCCGCAGACCAGCGCAAGGCCATCGTGCGCTCGCGGTTGCTGCAACCGGGAGCGGAGGCGATCACGGTGGATTACAAGATGATAGCGGCCGCCAGCGGCTGGAAGGTCTACGACGTCTCGGTCGACGGCATCAGCCTGGTCACCACGTACCGCGACGCCTTCGCCCAGGAAGCGCGCGCCAACGGCGTCGATGGCCTGATCAGGATGCTGACCGACAAGAACGCCACGCTGGCCAGGGACAACGAGGCGGCCTGATCAATGCGGCACGAGAACGATACCCTGCACCTCGAAGGGCCGGTGACGATGGACACCGTGCCCGCGCTGCTCATCGCGGCCCGCTCGGCGTGCCGGGACGGCGCCACGCGGGTCGACTTCACGAACGTGACCGAGGCCGACTCCGCCGCGATCGCGCTGGCGCTGGAGCTCAAGCGCGACGCTGCCGAACGCAAGGTCGCCCTCTCCTTCCTGAACCTGCCGCCCGGGCTGCACAAGCTGGTCGAGCTCTACGACGTGGGCGATCATCTGGCCGGTTGAGCGCCCGCCTCCCAGCGCCGCCGGTCGCGTCATTGTGGGTCCCGCTTCAGCCGGACAATGTTCCGCTGAAGAGGGTCTCGCAAAACCTCGCATGACCTCGAGCGAAACGCTGTAGGAGCGCGCCATGCGCGCGATATCGCAGCCATGGGCCGCTCCTACACCCGAAAATCGCCGTATGCGCCGGGTCGGAAGGCGTTTTGCGCCCCCCTCTGAAGCGGAACCTACCGGTACCTGCGGTCACGCCGTTGCAGGATTCACAGCCGTTGCGGCAGGTGCTGCCGGATCTCGGCTACCGTGTGCTTCACCAGGTTTTTCACCACCTCGCCCGCCACCGCCGCGCGGGTGGTCGCATCCAGATCCTCGCGCAGTGCACCCAGCACGTGCGGGTCGGCCACCAGGTAGATGCGCTCGCAGTGCCCGGTCTGATGCGCCGCATTGACCACCACGGCCAGCGAACGCACGTAGCGCGCCAGTGCTTCCTCCTTCCGGCCCTGCTCGTCGCCCAGGCCGTGGCCCGCACCGCCGGCCACGCCGCTGAAGCTCCCCTGGCGATCGCTCTCCAGGTCGCCCCGATGGCTCCGCGCCGATGGATTCAGCAGGTCCTCGCGCTCGACCAGCGTCGCGCAAGCCCCCGCTTCCGTTTCGAAAATCCGCGCGGCATCGTGGCTCGCGACGACGATCATGATCTTGCCCATCCAGTCTCTCCTTGCTGCTGACGTTGCCTGGAATTGCCTGCGCGTCCCGGGTCACTGATGCCACGGCCATGCGCCCGAAACCAGGCGCGCTGCGGAGATCCGGCATTGACCGCGGTCGACGAACGACGTGCCATCCGCTCACCACGCATCGACGCAGGGACGCCGCCGCCCGGCGCGCGGTCGCGCCACCGCGGCGCGCGCGAGCACGCGGTCGATCACCTCCCGCGTATCGGCCGGATCGATCACGGCGTCGAGTTCGAGGTGCGACGCCGCCTCGGTGGCCTTGCCCGCCTCGTAAAGCCGCGCCACCAGCCGGTCGAACAGCGCGCGGCGCTCGCTGTCGTCGTCGACCGCGTCGAGCTCCTTGCGATAACCCAGCCGCACGGCACCCTCCAGCCCCATGCCACCGAATTCTCCCGTGGGCCAGGACGCCGCATACACCGGCACCCCGAAGCTCCCTCCGACCATCGCCATCGCGCCCAGGCCGTAGCCCTTGCGCAGGAAGATCGCGACCAGCGGCACCGTGATGCTCGCGCCAGCCACGAACAGGCTCGACATGCGCCTCACCGCCGCTTCCTGCTCACTCTGCGGCCCGACCATGAAACCCGGCGTGTCCACCAGCGACACCACCGGCAGCGCGAAGGCGTCGCATAGCTGCAGGAAGCGCGCCGCTTTGCCTGCCGCAGCGGCGTCGACCGCACCGCCGAGCACCTTGCAGTCGTTGGCAATCAACCCCGCCGGGCGGCCGCGGATGCGCAGGAACCCGGTCAGCACCCCGCGCGCATGCTCGCGCCCGAGCTCCAGCCAGCTGCCGGTGTCCGCCAGGGTCTCGATCACCGTGCGTACCGCGTAGGGAAAGCGCCGGTCGGCCGGCACGATCTCGCGCAAGCGCTGTTGCTCGCACTCGTCCCAGCCGTTGCTGCTGCCCTGGAAATATCCCAGCAGCCGGCGCGCCGCCGCCGTGGCCGCGGCCTCGTCCTCCACCACCAGGTCCACCACACCGTTCTTCGCCTGCACCTCGATCGGGCCGATTTCGGTGGGCTGGAACACGCCGAGTCCGCCGCCCTCGATCATCGCCGGGCCCGCCATCCCGATCCAGGAGCTGCGCGTGGCGACGGTGATGTCGGCGCAGCCGAACAGCGCCGCGTTGCCGGCAAAGCAGAAGCCGTTGTTCACCGCGATGCGCGGCACGCGGCCGCTCAGCGCCGCCCAGCGCGCGAACGAGGGCACGTCCAGCCCGGCGATCTGCGTGGTGACGTCGGTGTCGCCGGGTCGCCCGCCGCCACCCTCGGTATAGATGATCACGGGCAATTCCTGCGCGCCGGCGAGCGCGAACAGGCGGTCGAGCTTGCGGTGATGGAAATAGCCCTGCGTGCCGGCCAGCACGCTGTAGTCGTATACCGCGATCGCTGCGCGCGCACGTTCCGTACCGACCTCTGCCGCATTGACCGTGGCGGTGCCGGTGATCACGCCATCGGCCGCCGTCTCGGTCTGCAACGACCCGTAGTCGCGCCGGTTACGTTGCGCCGCCACCGCGAGCTGACCGTACTCGAGGAAGGAACCCGGATCGACGAGATCGTCGAGGTTCTCGCGCGCGGTGCGAAAGCCCTTTGCGTGCCGTCTCGCGACCGCTTCCGGCCGCGCCTCGTCAAGCGTGCGCCCGAGCCGCTCGCGCAGCCGCTCGAGATGCTCGCTCATGCCGCGCTTTCCCCGCCGCTCGCTGCCACGTGCCGCGATCGCACCCACTCGAGGAAGCGGTGCACGCCGTCGATGGCGTGCTCGGTGCGCGGCGAATGCATGAAATCGAAGCCGTGCTCGGCGCCCGGCAGTTCCACGAACACGACCGGATTGCGCGACGTGCGACGCAGGCGCTGCACGAAGGTACGCCCGTCGGCAATGGAGGCGAGGCTGTCGAGCGTGCCGTGCACGACCATGAACGGCGGCGCGTCCCCGTGGATCTGCTGCACCGGCGAGGCCAGGTCCCACAGCGCGGGATCCTGCTCCGGCGTGGCATGCATCACGCGGTCCTCCAGGAACCCGCGGATCACCTCGCCGTTGGGGTGCTGCTCGTAACGCGTGAGAAAATCGTAGACGCCGTAGAACGGCACGCAGGCCTGCACGGAGGTGTCGACGCCCGCATCTTCACGCTGCAGTTCCGGCCGGTTGCCCGTGAGGCCCATCAGCGCCGCCAGGTGCCCGCCCGCCGAGCCCCCGGTAAC
>JAGPES010000410.1 GCA_018057015.1 Pseudomonadales bacterium
CCGTTGTCGACGGTGATGATGAGATCCGGCCGCGATTGCGCGGCGACGGCGACGATCTCGGGACCCAGCCCGTAGCCGTGCTCGAAGCGGTTCGGCACCAGGAAGTCCGCGCGGGTGCAGCCCATCGCGCGCAACGCCAGCAGGCCGAGCGCGGTGCTGGTCGCGCCGTCGGCGTCGTAGTCACCGACGATGAGGATGCGCTCGTCGCGCGCCAGCGCGCCAGCGAGACGCGCGGCGGCCGCGTCCAGCCCGAGCAGCGTGGGCGGCAGCAATTGCGCCAGCCCCTGCTCCAGCTCGCGCGCGTCCGCCACGCCGCGCGCGGCGTAGAGCCGCGCCAGCAGCGGACTGATGCCGGGGGGAAATGCCGCGTCGGCGCGCGCAGTGCGGCGCCGTATGGCGCGGCTCACGCCGTCTTGCCGCGGATGAATTCCTGCACGGCGCGAAGCTCGTGCGGCAAAACGGCACAGCGCTCGGGTCGCTCGAACAGGTCCGCCATGTAGTGCGGCAGCGCCGGTTCGCGCGCCACGCCGGCGCGTTCGATCGCCTCGGGGAACTTGGCCGGATGCGCGGTGGCCAGCGTGACCATCGGCACCGCGGGATCGTCGCGGCATTCGCGCGCGGCGCGCACCCCGATCGCCGAATGCGGGTCCAGCAGGTATTCGGACTCCTCGTAGACCTGCGCGATCGTCGCGCAGGTCATCGCGTCGTCGACGCTGAAGCTCGCGAACTCCGAGCGCGCGACCTCGATCACCGCCGCCGGCACCGTGACTTCGCTGGTGCGAAAGCGCTGCATCAGGTCGGCGAGCGCGGCGGCGTCGCGGCCGTAGAACTCGAACAGCGCGCGCTCGAAGTTGCTCGAGATCACGATGTCCATGCTCGGCGACAGCGTGTGCGCCAGCGCCGACTTGCCGTAGCGGCTGCTGCTCATGAAGCGGTGCAGTATGTCGTTGGCGTTGGTCGCGATGACCAGCTGCGCCACCGGCAGCCCCATGCGCCTGGCGAGGTAGCCGGCGTAGATGTCGCCGAAGTTGCCGGTGGGCACGGAGAAGGACACCGCGCGGTCGGGCGCGCCCAGCGCCAGCGCCGCATGGAAGTAGTAGACGATCTGGGCCATGATGCGCGCCCAGTTGATCGAGTTCACCGCGACCAGCTGCCGCCCCTCGGGCAGGAAGGACTGGTCCGAGAAGCTCTGCTTGACCATCTCCTGGCAGTCGTCGAAGTTGCCCTGCACCGCGATGTTGTGGATGTTGTCGCCGAGCACCGTGGTCATCTGCCGGCGCTGCACCTCGGAGACGCGCTGGTGCGGGTGCAGGATGAAGATGTCGACGTTGGCGCAGCGGCGGCAGCCCTCGATCGCCGCCGAGCCGGTGTCGCCCGAGGTCGCTCCCAGCACCACGACGCGCTGGTGTCGCCGCGCCAGCGAGACATCGAGCAGCCGGCCGAGCAGTTGCAGCGCGAAGTCCTTGAACGCGAGCGTCGGCCCGTGGAACAGCTCGAGCAGCCACTCGTTGTGGCCGAGCTGCACCAGGGGCGCCACGGCCGGGTGGCGGAACCCGGCGTAGGTATCGCGCGTGATCGCGCCGAGCTCGTCAGCCGCGAGGAAACCCTCCACGAAGGGCTGCATGATCGTGGCGGCAAGATCCGCGTAATCGAGCTTCGCCCAGGCGCGCATCTGCCCGGCGCTGAAGCGCGGCAGGGTTTCCGGCACGTACAGGCCACCGTCCGGCGCGAGGCCGGTGAGCATCACGTCCTCGAAAGCGAGTGCGGGTGACTGGCCCCGCGTGCTGATGTATCGCAACGCAGATCTCCTTGATGTCCGGCGTCAGCCGTCGAGCTTTTCCATGCGGATGCGCGTGACGCGCCCGCGCGTGCTCTCGAGCGCCTCGATCGCGGCGATGGCAGCGGTCATGCGGCTCTCGATCGTCGCGCTGGTGAGCAGGATCATGGTCGCCGTGTCCTGGCCCTCGGGCGCCTCCTTCTGGATCAGCGCCTCGATGCTGATGCCGGCCTCGCTGAGGATCTGCGCCACGCGCCAGAGCACGCCGGGACGATCGACCGCGGCCACGCGCAGGTAGTAAGAGGTCTGCACCGCGGACATCGGCAGCACCGGCTCCGAGGACAGGCGATCGGCCTGGAACGCGAGGTGCGGCACGCGGTGGTTCGGGTCCGCGGTCAGCGTGCGCGCCACGTCCACGATGTCGGCCACCACCGCGGAGGCGGTGGGCTCGGAACCCGCACCGGGCCCGTAGTAGAGCGTCGGTCCCACCGCGTCTCCCCTGACCAGGATCGCGTTCATCACGCCGTTGACGTTGGCAATCAGGCGGTCGTCGGGGATCAGCGTGGGATGCACCCGCAGCTCTATGCCCGCGGGAGTGCGCCGGCAGAGGCCGAGGTGCTTGATGCGGTAGCCGAGGTCTGCGGCGTAGGCCAGGTCTTCCTGGCCGAGCGCGCTGATGCCCTCGGTGTAGACCTTCTCGAACTGCAGCGGGATGCCGAAAGCGAGCGAGGCGAGGATCACCAGCTTGTGCGCAGCGTCGATGCCCTCGACGTCGAAAGTCGGATCGGCCTCGGCGTAGCCGAGCGCCTGCGCGTCGGCCAGCGCAGCGGCGAAGCTGCGTCCCTTCTCGCGCATCTCGGTGAGGATGTAGTTGCCGGTACCGTTGATGATGCCGGCGACCCACTCGATGCGGTTCGCCGCCAGCCCCTCGCGGATGGCCTTGATGATCGGGATGCCGCCGCCCACCGCGGCCTCGAAGGCGACCGTCACGCCGCGCGCGCTGGCCGCGGCGAAGATCTCGTTGCCGTGCTCGGCGATCAGCGCCTTGTTCGCGGTGACCACGTGCTTGCCGGCGGCGATGGCCTGCATCACCAGCCTGCGCGCGGTGTCGCACCCGCCGATCAGTTCTACGACGATGTCGACCTCGGGGTCGCGCACGACGTCGAACACGTCGCGGCTGACACGCGTGGTACCGGTGTCGCAGCGCGGATTGTCGCGGCGCGCGCCGATGTGCGTGACGATCACGTCGCGCCCGACGCGGGCCGCGATGTCCTGGCTGTTGCGCGCGAGCACGCTGAAAGTCCCGCAACCGACGGTACCGAAACCGCAGATGCCTACCCTGATCGGATCCAAGAAAAGATGCTCCTGCATGATGGCCCGGCCGCGCGAGGCGTGACGGGCGCAGCGACTGCTGAGCCCGGCCGGGCACGGATGACGAGGCGCGCGATCATAGCAGGACTCGTGCCCCGAATCACCGCGCCGGGCGCACCCGGCGCCGCGCTCACTCGATGCCGAGCAGCTTCGCGAGCTCCTTCGCCGGGCGGTAGCCCGGCACGAGGGTGCCGTCCTCTAGCACCAGCGCCGGGGTGCCGTTCACGCCGACCTTTTCGCCGAGAAGCATCTGCGCGGCGACCGGGTTGTCGGCACAGACGTTCTCGGGGATCTCCTCGCCGTTCTTGAGGCTGGTGAGCGCCGCGCGCGGATCCTTGGCGCACCAGGCGCTGGCGATCTTGCGGA
>JAGPES010000411.1 GCA_018057015.1 Pseudomonadales bacterium
GGTCATCAGCATCTTCCAGGCCGCCACCCAGATCAACGAGATGACCCTGTCCTTCGTGCCGAAGCTGGTGGCGATCTTCGTCACCCTGGTGCTGGCCGGGCCGTGGATGATCACGGTGCTGACCGACTTCATGCGCCGGCTGATCGAGTCGATCCCGTCGATGATCGGCTAGCGCGGATGGTCGCGACAACGCGCCACGTGACCGCCGCGCACTTGCTCACCTGCCACGTAGCACCTTTTCAGGCGCGCCCCGCTCACCCGTCCCCCGCAGCGATGACGCGTCCGCCCGCCCGCTCATGATCGAAGTCACCGCCGCCCAGCTCGATGCCTGGCTCGCCGCGCTGATGTTCCCGCTCGCGCGCCTGCTGGGGCTGTTCTCGTCGGCGCCGGTGTTCTCCAACCGCGGCGTGTCGGTGCGGGTGCGGCTGGCGATCGGCATGGGCGTGGCGATCGCGGTGCTGCCGGTGATGCCGCCGATGCCGCAGGTGGCGCCGGGCGGCGGCCTGGGGCTGGCGATCTTCGCGCAGCAGATGTTCATCGGCATCGCCATCGGTTTCATGATGCGCATCGTCTTCGCCGCGGTGGACATGGCGGGTGCGCTGATCGGCATGCAGATGGGCCTGTCGTTCGCGATCTTCTTCGACCCCGACGCCGGTGGGCAGACGGCGGTGCTGTCCGACTTCCTGAACCTGCTCGCCACCCTGCTCTTCCTGGCGGTGAATGGCCACCTGCTGATGATCGACATCCTGGTGCGCAGCTTCGAGTGGCTGCCGGTGACGACCGCCCCGGTCAATGCCGGGGGCTGGGGCTTCATCGCACGCACCGGGCTCACCGTGTTCACCGCCGGCCTGCTGCTGTCGCTGCCGATCGTCGCCATCCTGCTGGTGGCCAACATCGCGCTCGGCGTGCTGACGCGCGCGGCGCCGCAACTGAACCTGTTCGCGGTGGGTTTCCCGATCACGCTCACCGCCGGCTTCATCGGCGTACTGCTGATCATGAACAACTTCGCGCCGGTGCTGCAGAGCCTGTTCGAGCGCGGCTTCGACAGCATCGGCACGCTGCTCGACGCGCTCGCACCCTTGCCACCAGGCTGAAATTCGGCATTCGCGGGCAAACCCGGTCCCACGGGGGATGCGGCGCACAAGGCTGGATGCTGATGCGGCAACGGGCTTGAGCTGCGAGCTTGCTCGGGGCGCCAGAAGCTTAACGGGTGAGCCCGCTCCTACGGGGCAGGGGCCTGGCGGAAGCGGGCTTGCTCGCGAACGGCGACCGGGCCTTGATGCGCGCTCGGTAAGCGGGCTGCTCTTGCCTTGGGCCGCTACAGTTCCGGGAACGCGCGCGAACGCACCAGCCGGATCTCGCCGCTGGCGAAACGGCGCGCGAACGGTCGCGTCGACTCGATGCCTTCCTCGTAGCGAAGCACGTCGAAGCCGGCAAAGCCACCCGCCTCCACCACCTGGCGCGCGTTGCGCAGGAAGACCTGGCGCGCCTCGCCCTCGCCACCGGTGACGAGCGACTTCATGCGCAGGTCCATGCGCAGGCGGTCTTCGCCGGCGCGGCTGACGTCGATCTTCCAGGTCGGCGCCAGCGGGTCGTAGATGGCGTAGGCGACCAGCATGCCGGCGAGGTATTCCGGCTCGAGGTATTCGAGTTCGCTCGCCATCCACACCACGCCCGCCGCCAGGGCGACCGGGGCCGACAGATCGACAGCGCGCTCGCTCACGCGCGGCCCGCCGCCGTCCGACGCGCAGCCGGCGAGCAGCGTCGCGACCAGGGTGAGGGAAAGGGCTGCGCGGCGCATGGTTCAGCTCAGGTAGTTGAAGAGCGACAGCCCGATGGTCTTCAGGAAGGACTGCTGCGCGGCCTGGAGATAGGTCTTCTGTTGCGTGAGGCGCGAGATGGCCTCGTTGTAGTCGAGGTCCTGCAGGCTGGACAGCGTGGTGGCGTACTGCAGGTCGAGGTCGCTGCCGATGAAGCCGAGCTGCTCGACCTCCACCAGTTGCGAGCCGATCTGGGCTCGGGTGGTGAGGACGTTGTCGAGACTGGTGTCGAGGCCGCCGAGCGCCGTGCTGACGGCGTCGCTGACGGCGCCGCCGCCCTCGAGCGCGCTGATGAACTCGCCGAGGACCTTGAATACGCTGTCGTCACCGGTTCCGAACACGCGCTCGCCGCCGAAGCTGACCGGCATGAAGCGCGAGGAGGAGACCTGCATGGTGCGGATACCCTGGTCGCCCTTGTATGCGGCAGTCAGGGTCTCGGTGTTCTTCTCGAAGGGCGAGGTGTCCGATTTGTACCCGGCAAACAGGTAATCTCCATTGGCATCCCGGGTATTGGCGATCGCCAGCATGGCGTCGAACTGCGCCCGCAGATCGGTCGCGATGGATTTGCGGTCGACGTCGGACAGCGCCGGATTACCCGCCGCAAGCACCCGCCCGCGCGCGTACTGGATGATCTCGCCGGCGCCATCGAGCTGGCCCTCGACCAGCTTGAGCGCGTCTTCGGCGTAGCCCTGGTTGGTGGTGAACTGCTTGTTGACGCTGCGCGACTGGGTGACGTCGAGCGCACGCGCCGAGGCCACCGGATCGTCGGCCGGCGTGAGGATCTTGCGCCCGGTGGCGATCTGCTGCTCGGTGTAGAGCAGCGCCGCCGACTGGGTCTGCAGGGCGCGCACGCCCTGGTCGTAAATCATGTTGGTCGATACACGCATGATGCGTTCTCCCTCAGCGGCCGATCGCCAGCATCTCGTCGAACAGGCGCTGCGCCACCGACATCACCCGCCCTGCCGCCTGGTAGGTCTGCTGGAAGCGCACCAAGTTGGCCGCCTCCTCGTCCAGATTCACGCCCGACACCGAGTCGCGCGCCGCCGTGGCCTGTGCCAGCAGCGAGCCCTGCGTGCGCTCGCCGGCTTGTACCTCGCGCGCCTTGCTGCCGACCTTGGCCACCAGTTGAGCATAGGCGTTGTTGAGCGTCGCCGTGGGCCTGTTGTCGGTGCCGGCGCCAAACATCAGCTTGTCGGTCTGCAGCGCGCCGAGCAAGGCGGCGTTGCGGTTGTCGGCGATGCCTTCGGCGTTGTCGGCGAGCGTGATGACATCGTTAGCGGCAGGCGTGCCGGAAAGCTTGAGCTCGAACTTGACCCCGTCAGGTCCGGCGATTTCGAAGACCTTGCCGGTGGCGTCCGTGACGGGGTTATAAACCAGACTCGCAGTCCAACCGGCAACGGCAGGCGCCAGGACGAGCTGATTCGTTGCCGCATCAAACTTGTAGCTCAGGTCCGGAAACGCGAGCGGATTGCCCGCCGCACTGCCATCCACGCCAGTGAACACGAGCGACTGCGCCTGCAGCGAACCGGTGTTGGAAGCCGGCACGTTGGCCAGCACCGGCGCAGCCGCAGCAACATCGCGCGGGTCATTGATCGCCATGGCGATACCCGCGGCAGCGTAGCGCGTCGGATACACGAAGACGCGCTGCCCGTCACCGAGCCCCGCAAGACCGCTGAATTCGAGCCCGGCATCGC
>JAGPES010000035.1 GCA_018057015.1 Pseudomonadales bacterium
TGCCCGGGGTGCACGCCGTGCGCAGTCTCCTCGAGGTGCCGCTGCTGTTCAGCCCGCCGATACGCTTCGCCGATCTCGGCGGCGATTTGCAGCGGGTGCAGGACGCGGGCGTCGACACCGATCTCGCGCGCACGGAACTCGGGCAAAGCACGCTCTACCGCCAGTCGCTGCTCGCCGGCGACGGCCAGGAAACGGCGCTGCGCGTCACGCTGGAGCCACAGGCCGCCGCGGCCCTGCTGCAGGGGCGCCAGCAGGTGCTCGACGACCTGCAGGCGGTGCTGGGGCGTCATCGCGACGAGGCCACGCTGTTCCTCGGCGGCGCGGCGGTCGCCACGGCCGCGACGCCGGCCTTCGTGCAGCGGGACTTCGTGCGCTATGGCGCGGCGACGCTCGCCGTGATGGCGCTGGCGCTGTACGCGCTGCTGCGCCGCGTGTCGTGGGCGGTGATCCCGCCCGCGGCGGCGGGCGCGTGCGGCGTGCTGCTGCTGGGGCTGCTCGGCTGGAGCGGGCGACCATTGACGGCGGTTTCGGCCTACGCGCTTCCCGTCGCGCTGGTCGCGGCCGCGGCCATGGCGCTGCGCGTGGTCTGGGGCTATCGCGAGCGACTGCGGCGGGAGGCCGCGCGCGCGCCGCGCGAGCTCGTATGCCAGACCCTGCGCGGCATGCTGGCGCCGCTGCTCGGCGCGGCGGCCGTGGCGGTCATCGCCATGGCCGCGCTCGGCGCGAGCGCGCTCGAGGCGGTCGCCGGACTCGGCGCGACGGGCGCGTTCGGGATCGCGCTGGCGACGCTGGTCGCGTGCGTGCTGGTGCCGGTGCTGCTGCAGATCGGGGCCGGCGGCGGAGAGCCCGTGACGCCTTCGCGCGCCGGCCTGCTGCTGGCGGGGCTGGCCAGCCGCTACGGCATCGGCGCGGCGCTGCTCGCGCTGGCGCTGCTGGCCGGCGGGCTTGCCGGCTGGCCGAAGCTGCAGCCCGAGGACCGTCCGCTCGAACGCTTCGGTTCATCGACCGGGTTGTATCGGGGCATGCAGAACATCGACCGCGAATTCGGCGGCGCGGACACGCTGGCCATCGTGCTCGATGCGGATGCGCCGGGGCAGGCCGGCGCCGGGTCCGCGAACCCCTGGTACAGCGTCCGTGGCCTGCAGCGCCTGCGCCAGGTGCACGATTATCTCGACGCGCTGGAGGAAAGCGGCAAGGTGGGCTCGCTGGCGTTGTTCGGTGCAACCGCTGCCGAGTTGCTCGGCGCGCCGGTCGATGACCAGCGGCTGGCCGCGGCCTGGCGCGCCATGCCGGCGCAGCGTCGCGCGTTGCTGCTCGAGCCCTGGCTTTCGGCCACCACGGCGCGCACCCTGATCGTGATGGGGCTGGACGGCACCCGGGCGGCACTGCCGCGCGCGGGGCTGGTCGAAGACATCCGCGCGCAGCTGGTCGGGGAGTTCGGCTTCGCGCCGCAGCAGGTACACATCGGCGGACTCCCGCTGCTGCGGGGCAACGCGCTGCGGACACTGCTGCGCACGCACTTCATCGCGGTCGCGGCGGCGTGCGCGGCGCTCGGACTGCTGGTGCTGGCCCGGTTCCGCTCGCCGCTGCTGGCGCTGTTCGCGCTGGCGCCGAGTCTTTGCACGGCGGCGGTCGTGACCGGTGCGATGGGGTGGCTAGGCGTGCCGCTCGGCGCGTTCAGCGTCGCGTTCGCGGCACTGGCGGTGGCGAGTTGCGCCGCCGCCACGTTGCACCTGCTGTGGCGCGTATCGGCGCAGTTGCAGGCGGGCGCCCATCATGCGAGCGCGCTGCCGCGCTGCGGCGAGGCCGCCGTGCTGTGCTACATTCCGCTCGGCATCGGCGCGGCATTCACGCTGCTCGCGGCCTCCGATTTCCGCCCCAGCGCGCATTTCGGGCTGCTGTGCGCGCTGGCGCTGACGGCCGCCTCGGGCTTCGTGGCGCTGCTGCTGCCGCCATTGCTGCTGTGGTCCGGGCTCCCCGCCCGGCGCAGGCCGCCGATCACCGGCGACGATTCCCCTCCCGCGGACGCATGAGGCGCGCATGAACACCGAAGAGCTGCCGTTGTTCCCGTTGAGCGCCGTGCTGCTGCCGGGCGGGCGCGTCCCGCTGCAGATATTCGAGCCGCGCTACCTCGACCTCGTGAGCCGCTGCATGAAGACCGATACGGGCTTCGGCATAGTGCGCATCATCAGCGGGCACGAGGTGATCATCGCGCAGGGCACCACGCCGCCGGCGACGGCGCAGATCGGCACGCTCGCGCGCATCGTCGACTGGGATGCGCTGCCCGCGGGGCGCCTGCGCATCACGGTGGAAGGCTCGCGGCGCTTTCGCATCGCCACCACGCGCGTGCAGGCGGACGGCCTGCTGTGGGGCGAGGTGCAATGGCTGGCGGAACCCGGGAGCGGGCCCATCGCCGGGGAGTACCTGTTCCTGCAGGACATCATGAGCGGGCTGGCCGAGCACCCCGCGCTCGCGCGCCTCGGCGTGCGTGGCAGCTGGGCCGACAGCGCGAGCCTGTCCTGGGCGCTGGCGCAGTACCTGCCGCTCGAGGAAGCCGAGCGCTACGCGGTGCTCGGAGAATCCGAGCCGCTGGCGCGGCTCGCCTACCTGGACCGCCTGGTCAAGGCGATGGGCAGTTCCTGAGGGGGGGTCAGTAAGCCGCCGCCTCGGGCTCGGCAACGAAGATCTCCACGCGGCGGTTGCGCGCCCGGCCTTCGCGGGTCTCGTTGCTCGCGACCGGTTCGCGCGAGCCGCGGCCGTCGATGCTGATCCGGCTGACCGCCACGCTGCGCGCCGAGAGGTAGTCGCGCGTGCTCGCCGCCCGGTTCACGGACAGCGGGTTGTTGATGGCGTCGCTGCCGGTGCTGTCGGTGTGTCCGATGATCGTGATGCGCGTGCCGGGGTTGTCCTGCAGGCTGCTAGCGAACTGGTCGAGTACCGGGCGGAAGTCGGGCTTGATGTCGTAACGGTTGGTGTCGAAGGAGATGTCGCTCGGGATATTGAGCATCAGGCGGTTGTCGGCGGTCTGCGACACCGTCACGCCGGTGCCCGCCGTTGCGGCTTCCATCTGCTCCTTCTGGCGCTGCATCTTCTTCGACCATACGTTGCCGGCGATTGCGCCGCCGACCGCGCCGATGGCGGCGCCGGTCGCGGCCCCTTCGCGCGAGCCGCCGATTGCCGCACCGAGCACCGCGCCCGCGGCCGCGCCGATGCCTGCGCCCTTGCCGGTGTCGCGCTGCGTCTGATCCATGTTGGCGCACCCGCCGAGCGGCAGGACGGTGGCCATGAGCAGGGCACTGCAGAGGTTCTTCATCAAGGGTCTCCTGAAACCACGCGCGATTGCTTCCGCGCCGATGTTACCGGGCCAGCCGGTAGCGAGTCGACCGCGATCGCCGAGGAGAGTTTCATATCGGCGAACAATTCCACACAGCCGCGGCACAGCCTGCCGTTCACGCACCCCCGAACGGCAGATCCCCCGATGGCTTGAGCAACGCCGCGCCGTGGGCGGCTTCGAGGCGATCGAGTTCGTGCTGCAGCAGGCGTTGCAGCACCGCGGTCAGCGCCAGGAACAGCGGCATGGGCGTGAGCGCCTCGAGCTTGGCGCGCATCACCGGGATCCATCGCCCCGGGTGGCGCGCGATGAAATCGCGCTGCGCCAGGGCATAGGCGGTGACGGGCTCGCCGCGCGAGCCGCGCTCGTGCTCGCCGCAGCTCAGGAAGTGCAGGAAATCGAGCTCGGTCGTGAGGTGATCCGGCAGTTCCTTCTGCTCCTCGCCGGGCGTCAGGCCGAAATGGTTGTAGAAGCGCACCGCCTCTTCCATCACCTTCATCTGCGGGCCCACCTGCAGTCCGCCGTTCAGCGCACAGCCCGTTCCCCGGGCTCCGGCGTCGAACAGGCGCGTGTACTCGACCGCGAGCGCGTGCTGCGTCGCCGTGGCGTCGGCGAGCGACGCGAGATCCAGCCCGCCGAGCAGC
Organism: Pseudomonadales bacterium; assembly: GCA_018057015.1. Lineage (GTDB taxonomy): Bacteria > Pseudomonadota > Gammaproteobacteria > Pseudomonadales > UBA5518 > UBA5518. Next base: position 3,976 of record JAGPES010000035.1, read on the forward strand.
GCGGGATCGATTGCAATCGCCAGTTCGGCGATCCGGTGCGCGAGTGCTCCGCTGCGCACGCTGTCCGCGAACTCCTCGTCCGGGTAGCCGAAGCACTCACCGAGCAGGCCGTAAAGGAAGCTGCGCGCGGCGATGGCGTTCAAAACACGATCACTCCGCGGGCGTTGACACCGGCGCGCAGATCGTCGAAGGCCTGCGGTGCGTCGTCGATCGCGTAGGTGCGTGTGATCATCGCGTCGAGGTCGAGGCGACGCGCGAGGTAGAGCTCGAGCAGGTTCGGCATGTCGACACGGAAATTCGCGTTGCCGTACATGCAGCCGATCACGGTCTTCGCGTCCGCCGGGAAGCCGCAGGCGTTGAGCGGGAAGCTCTCGGTGTAGTGGCCGATGCCGATGATGCAGACCGTGCCGCCGCGACGTGTCGCGGCGTAGGCCTGTTCCATCACCGCGGGCTTGCCGGTGACCTCGAAGCTGTAGTCCACGCCCCAGCCGTCGCTCATTTCCTTCACCGTCGCCACCGCGTCATCGCCTGCCAGCACGGTGTGCGTGGCGCCGAAATGTCGCGCGTACTCGAGCTTCGACCCGAGCATGTCGACCGCGATGATGCGCCGCGCGCCGACCAGCCGCGCGCCCTGGATCGCCGACAGCCCGACACCGCCGCAGCCGAAGACCGCCACGGTCGACCCGGGCCTGACGCGCGCGGTCGCGGTCACGGCGCCAACACCGGTCATCACGCCGCAGCCGACCAGCGCGGCGCGATCGAGCGGGATCGAGCGCGCGATCTTCAGCACGCTCATCGCCGGAACCACCGCGTATTCGGCCATGCAGCCGAGCATCGCCATCACGCCGATGGCCTGGCCCTGCAGCTGCACGCGCGAGCTCCCGTCGGGCATCAGGCCATCGGGCGAGCCGGCGACGCAGAGGTGGGGTTCGTGGCGCTCGCAGAAATGGCAGCTGCCGCAGGCGGGAATGAACGACAGCACCACGTGATCGCCCACCGCGAGCCCCGCGACTCCCGCTCCGAGCTGCTGCACGACGCCCGAGCCCTCGTGTCCGAGCACCATCGGCAGCGGCATCGGCACGGTACCCTCGAGCACCGAGAGATCGGAATGGCACACGCCGGCGGCGGCCATGCGGATCAGCACCTCGCCGGCGCGCGGCGCATCGATGGCTGCCTCACGCACGGCGAGCCGGCCGTGATCGAGTGCGATGACTGCTTTCATGGCATGCCTTTCTCAGTGAGTCCCGGAGCGCGCAGTGGCAATGAGGTCCTCGGCGAACTTCTTGAGCGCAGCGATCTCGTTGCGGTAGCGCGGTCGGTGCTGCGGCGAGATCAGGCGCATCAGCGAGAGCCCCTGCAGCGCCGCGAGCGTCACGTTGCGCACCGTTTCCAGCGTCTCTGGCGCAATGCCGAATCCGCCGAGGTACCTGTCCCACATGGTCTTCACGTATTCGTTGGACAGTTCTTCCTGCTGCTGCAGCAGACGCTCGTTGCGGGTCGCGCGATTGTGGATGATGAGCTCGTTGAACGCGAACGCGGCAGGCTCGTTTATGTAGCGCCACGTGACGTCTATCAGCGCGCCGACGCGCTCGCGCGCGTCCGGCCCGACCTTCGCGAGCGTGGCGTCGAGCAGGCTGGTGTAGACCTCGGCGTTGCGCTCGACGACCGCAAACAGCACCGAATCCTTGTCGCCGAACTGGTGCACGATCGCGCCCCAGGTGACGCCCGCCCGCGCGGCGATACGCGCCGCCGTCGTGCTGTGCAGGCCTTCCTCGACGATGCAGTCAATGGCCGCACTGATCACCTTGTCGCGCGTGCTGGCGCTGCGCTCCTCCTGCGTCCTGCGCTTGTGGCTGCTGTTCCCGCTCGTCTTCATGCCCGCCCCTGGACGCCACGCCTGTTGCCAAATCCGACGCCACCCATGCTATAGTCGGCCAACAAACAAAGCAAGCGCTCGAAATGTTTATCAATGACGCGGTGAGGGCAGGGCGATGAACCATCCCGGGGAGATGTTCGATCTGGGCGGCAAGGTCGCCATCGTGACCGGCGCGAGCCGCGGACTGGGCAAGGCGATTGCGCTCGGCCTGGCGCGGGCCGGCGCGGACGTCGTCGTGACCAGCCGCACCCTGGATGCCTGCGAGGACACCGCGGGCGAGATCGAGGCGCTGGGGCGGCGCGCGCTGGCGATCGCCTGCGATGTCGGTCAATGGCTGCAGATCGACCGGCTGGTGGAGATGGCGTACGCGGGATTCGGCCGCTGCGATGTGCTGGTCAACAACGCCGGCGTGACCCAGACGATGCTGCCGCTGACGCAGACGACCGAGGCGATGTTCGATCGCATCTACGGCGTGAACACCAAGGGCCCGATGCACCTGGCGGCGCTGGTGGCGGAGCGCATGGGCAGGTCGGGCGGAGGCACGATCGTGAACATCGCCACGATGGGTGCGCTGCGCTCGCCGGGTCATATCGCGATGTACTGCTCGAGCAAGGCCGCGCTGATCGCGCTGACGCGCAGCATGGCCGACGAGTGGGCGCCGCTCGGCATCCGCGTGAACGCGATCGCGCCGGGACCCTTCATGACCGGGATGCTCGACGATCTCGCGGCACAGACGCCGGGTTTCCTCGAGTACTCGGAAGGCGTGACGATGCTCAAGCGTTCGGCGCAGCCCGAGGAGATCGTCGGGCCGGTGCTGTTCTTTGCCAGCGAGGCGTCGAGTTTCGTCACCGGCCAGACCCTGGCGGTCTGCGGCGGTGCGATCTGAAGGCCGCCCATTGGGCACACGGGAGCGAAGCATGGTGACCCGCGAACAGACGCAGGCCAGGCTGGACCTGATCTCGGCCGGCATGATGAAGCACACGCCGGAGCAGGGCTACACGGTTGCCGACCGGCTGGAGGAGCGCGCCGCGGCAACGCCCGACAGTCCGTTCCTGCTCTGGGACGGGCAGGTCCTGAGTTACGGCGAGATCAACGCGCGTGCCAATCGTCTTGCGCGCTTCGCCCTCGCCGAGGGCATGCGCCCGGGCGACGTCGCGGCGCTGCTGATGGAGAACCGCCCCGAGTACCTCGTGACCTGGTTCGCCCTGGCCAAGATCGGCTGCGTTTCGGCGTTGATCAACAACCAGGCGAGCGGCGATGCGCTGCGCCACGCGCTCGCCGTCACCGGCGCGCAGCGGCTGTTCGCGGGTGCCGAGTGCCTCGAGCGGCTCGAGCGCACGCCGGGACTCGCCGCCACGCTGCCGGTCTGCGTCGTGCCCGACGCACCGGGTGGCGCGACGCCCGCGAATTGCACGCCGCTGGACGAACAGGCGCTCGCGCATCCGGACACGAACCCCGACCGGCAACTGCGCCGCGAGGTGATCGGCAGCAGCACGCTGTGTCTCGTGTTCACCTCGGGCACCACCGGGTTGCCCAAGGCCGCGCGCATCACCCACGCACGCTGGCTCGGCGTCGGCGAGGGCTGGACCGCGCTGCTCGGCCTCGGCCCCGAGGACGTGCTGTACTGCGTGCTGCCGCTCTACCACGTCGCGGCGCTCATGTCGCTGATGTCGAATGCCATGGCGTGCGGCGGCAGCGTGGTGCTGCGCCGACGCTTCAGCGCGAGCGCTTTCTGGCGCGACGTGCGCAGCCACGGCGTCACGGTCGCGCAGTACAGCGGCGAGATGTGCCGCTACCTGTTCAACCGGCCGCCATCGCCGGAGGATCGCGATCACCGCCTGCGGGTGATGACCGGATCGGGTCTCAGCCCGGCGATCTGGCAGGCCTTCCAGGATCGCTTCGGCGTGTCGCAGATGATCGAGGGCTATGGTGGCACCGAGATCAACGTGGGCCTGATGAACCTCGAGAACCGCGTCGGCTCCTGCGGACGCATCCCGTTCCCGGAGCGCAGCAACGCGCGCCTGGTGCGTTACGACCGCGACAGCGACTGCTACGTGCGCAACCCCGACGGCACCCTGATCGAGTGCGCGGACGGCGAGGTCGGCGAGATGCTCGGCATGATCCTCGAATTGCCCGGCGTGACCGGCGGACGCTTCGACGGCTACACCGATCGCGAGGCCACCGAGAAGAAGATCCTGCGCAACGCCTTCCGGTCCGGGGACGCGTGGATGCGCAGCGGCGACCTGTTCCGCCGCGACGCCGAGGGTTACTACTACTTCGTCGACCGCGTCGGCGACACCTTCCGCTGGAAGAGCGAGAACGTCTCGACGACCGAGGTCGCGAACGCGCTCGGCGCGGCGCCCGGGGTGGAGACGGTGACGGTCTACGGCGTCGGGATTCCCGGCAACGAGGGCCGCGCCGGCATGGCCACCGTGGTGATGCAGGAGGGTGCGACGTTCGATCCGGCGGGGTTCCACCGTCTTGCGCGCGAGCGGCTTGCTTCCTACGCGGTGCCAGTGTTCGTGCGCGTGCGCGCGGACACCGACATCACCGCCACGTTCAAGCTGCGCAAGGTGGACCTGCAGAAGCTGGGTTATGCCCCGGCCGCGGGCGACGAGTTGTACGTCGCCGACACGGCGGCGCAGAGCTACGTGCCCCTCACCAGCGCGAGCCTCGCGCGGCTCGGGATACCCTCGTGGGTCGCCATGAACGGCGACGACAGTCCACGGAGCAGCTGATGTCGGCATGAATGCCGACCCACATTCGGGGCTGACCCGCATTCATGCCGGCCCATACTCATGCCGGCCCGCATTCATGCCGGCCCACATTCATGCCGGTCCGCGGCGCTCCAGTCCATCGACGGGGACGACGCGCGCCTGGATATCCGGTACCGGCCGCGCGGTGCGCGACCAGCGGAACAGCATCGTGCCCTCGAGGTGGCCGCGCGTGTCGATCCAGTTCGGCACGCCCGGATCGTCCGCGGCGATCACGATCCGCACGCTGCCGTCGGGCTCGTAGCGCACGGTCCTGTTGTTGTAGTGGCTGCGGTGGTCGGTCCACGACAGCGGTTCGAACCAGTAGCTGGTCGTGTCGAGGCCCCAGTACGGCACGTCGTGGGCGGGAGCGAATGTGACCAGCAGCGCCTCGCCGGCGGCGAGACGGAAGTAGCCGGAGGAGAAACGATGCCCGACGGGCATCTCCGGCGCGTCGGCGCTGTCCTGTTCCAGTTCGAACACGAAGAAACGGTTGGGTGGAGCGGCGCGTCGCTGGTCGACGATCGCCGCCCAGATGTTGATCGAGCGCGCGACGTAGGCGCTGGTTCGTTCCAGCGCGCCGCTCACCTCGGCGACGCTCAGCGGCGCACGCCCGCCGACGACACCGTCGCAGCGGATCTCGAAGCTCGCACCGCGCGTGTGCGACCAGTCGTGGGCATACTGGCGGATGTAGAGCACGTTCGCCTGCGCCGTGGTGCGGATCCAGTTGCCGGGCTGCGGATCCGGCGACAGCGCCAGTTCGAAGCTGCCGTCGGGGTTCACCGCGAGATCCTGTTCGGTGATCGCGCCGACCTGGGCGCTGGTCGCGTCGAGCCCGATCTTGCCCGCGTACACCGTGAATTCCATGTACGGCGCTTCGCCGCGCTGCCCGCTGAGACGGTAGGTCTTCGTGCCGTCTATCATGGCCTGGTAGTAGCGCGCGTCAGATGTCTCGCCCTCGCCGACCGTGGTCGGCGTCACCAGCTGGTAGACCTCGGGATGCCCGGTGTCGCCGTACTCGAGGCTGGCCTCGAATCCCATGCGGATCAGTCGCACCAGCTTGCGCAGCCCCTCGGCCTGCGTCAGCTCGTCGTCCGGCGTCGCCTCGCGCGCCAGCACGCTGCCCGCCAGCTTGAGCCGGTCACAGAACGCCTCCCACGCCCTCACGCTCGCCTGCCTGTCGACGCCCATGGACTGCTCCTCCCCTGTGTGGCCGCCGCTGCGACTCAACCTTCGTTTGCGACCCCGAAATAGTCCTGGTAGAAGCGGTAGCGCTCGCGCTCGCGCTCCGGATCCAGGCCGAACTCCTGCAGCGTGTAGCGGTGCACTCCGTGGCGCTCCTTGGGATTGTGCTCGATGAAATCGCGCATCCGCGCCTCGGCGACCGCCGACAGCGGCAGATCGAAGTGCGCGTAGATGCGCTTCACCATCGCCAGCGGGTCGTGCGCCAGCTCGGCGAAGTGCATATCGAAGATCGTCGCGGCCTCGGGACGGGTGCGACGGAAGTCGACGCCGTTGCGCATCGCGCGCTCCCACGACACGCTCCACTGCTCCCCGACCTCGCGCTTGTCGACCTGGTCGCTGCCCATGCTGCACGCCATCGACACCAGCGAGCAGTGGGAGGCGATCAGCTTCAGCGGATCGCGGTGCGTCATGATCACCTGCGCGTCGGGGTAGACCGCGTACAACGCATCGAGGGCGAACAGGTGGCCGGTGCTCTTCAGCACCCAGCGCTGCTTCGGGTTGTGCCACTGCATGTACTGCAACAGGCGCTTGTGCGTACGGTAGACCGAGGTCTGATCCACGGTTTCCACCCAGTGCTCGTAGGACGGAATGCGGAACTGGTTGGCGAAGATCACGCTCCTGAAGTCGAAGGCATTGAGCATCAGGCATTCCTGCGCGAGCAGGGCGCCCATTTCGTGGATCGCCTGGAACTCCGGGATCAGCGCGCGCGAGGTGCGCTCGAAGTGCGCCTCGCAGACCGCGATACGCGGATCGGTGTCGTACGTGGCCGCTTCCGCCGGCGGCGACATGTACTGGGTTTCCCAGGTTATCGGCACGCGGTTGTCCGGGTCGCGCGCCAGCAGGTCGTGCAGGATCGTCGAACCGGTGCGAGGCAGTCCCACCACGAACACCGGCTTGCGGATCTCCACTTCCAGGATCGACGGGTTGCGGTGGATGTCCCCGGTGACGCGCAGACGGTTCTCGAGGTGGCGCAGCAGTTCGCCGAACGCGATCAGGCGGCCGACCCTGTTCAGCCGTGACTCGTCGTTCAGCGAGGCGAGCAGGCGCGTGAAGCCTTCCTTCCAGTCGGCCTCGTCGCCGAAGTCCCCGAGGCCCGTGTTGTGCCGCGCCGTCGCGAGCAGCGCCTGCTCGCTCAGTTCCACATCCGGCACTTCGTATTCGCCGCCACCGGCAACCCCGTCGCTCATGGCCTGCACTCCCCCCTCGTGTTCTTCCACCTCAGTTCAGTTGCCGCACCGCGATGCGATCGGCCCGCTCGATCCTCTCTACCTCGACCCGCGTGGCACGGTCGGTCGAGCCCGGCGTGAACTCGGCGTCGCGCGCCTGGATGTGGAAGTAGCCACCCGCGAGCTGCAACGGGTTGATCGGGTTCGGCGTCACCGAGGTGTAGGTGGTGCGTCCCTTGCTCATGAACGGCTCCCACGCGTGGTAGACCGTGACCTGGCCGGGGCGGATCGAGGGCACGATCTTCGCCATCAGCTCGGCCGAGGCGACGTCGTTGAACAACCGCACGTGGTCGCCGTCGGCGATGCCGCGCGCCGCCGCGTCGTCCACGCCGATGAAGATCAGCGGCTCGCCACGCTCGAGTTGCTGCATGTATTTCTGGTCGCGCCACGTCGAGTGGATCGACCAGCGGGTGTGACCGCCGGTCATCTGCAACGGATAGTCGCCACCGATCGCCGGCTGCTCCTTGTGCACCGGCAGCACCTCGCCGAGCTCCTCGTAGAAGGGATGGTCGATGCAGAACTGCATGCGCCGCGTCATCGTCGGCCACGGCATCTTCTTCTCGGTGTGCCACAAGCCCGCCGTGATCGTGTCGTGCTCGCTGACGTCGGTCGCGTTGCCCACCGTGAGGTAGTCGTTCTCCGCCAGCGAGGTGAAACGCTGGAAGCCCTTCTTCTTCAGCTGCTCCCAGTTGACGTCACCGACGTTGGTCGACACGTCGAGGATCAGGTCGAGGAACTCCTCGATGTTGCCTTCGTGGTAACGGCCACCGAAAGTGAACTCGTCGTAGACATCGAAGCCGCGTTCCTCGCCGTGGCGGTCGCGGAAGCGCGTCAGGCCGCGCGCGGCCGCCCGGCGCTGGATCGCCTTGAGCAGCAGGCAATGGATCTCCCAGTCGGGCTTCGCCTCGCCGACGGGTTCGGCGGCGCGCGTGATCACCTGCGAAAACGGCGACAGCGGCGTGGCCCACGTGATGTCGTCCTTTTCGTACCAGGCCGCGGCCGGCAGCACGTAGTCGCTGTAGAGCGCGGTGTTGCTCATGCGCCAGTCGATCGTGACCATCAGGTCCAGCGTCGGCAGCAACCGCTCGGCGACCTTGTCGAAGGCGCGGAAACGCCGCAGGATGTTGCCGCCCGCCTCCATGAAGATGCGCGGCCGGTGCGCCGGGCGCTGCTGCCAGCCCTTGTCGACGGCCTCGTCCATGTACGAGGCCAGCGGGCGCTTCATCGCCGGGTCCCACTTCTCGGTCCGGCCGTAGGTGTCCTCCATGCCGCCCTGGTGGTACAGCCAGAGCAGGCTCGACAGCGATTCCCCCTTGGGATACTTGCGCCGCCCCATCTCGTACATGACCATTTCGGAGGTGTAGCCCTCCCACTTCAGCTTCAGGATGTCCGGCGCCATCTTCAGCCCGAGCGCGGCCAGCGCGAGCTTCGGCGAGCGCTGCCCGCTGGCCATCGACAGCGAGCCCACGCCGTCGACCGACATGTACGGGAACCCCATGTAGCCCGCGCCCTTGCGGCCCATCTGCCCGGCCAGCGCGAAGCACAGGATCTGCGCGCGCTCCATCTCGATGCCGTGGTAGAACTTCGAGAAGTTCGACTGCGTGACGCAGGTCGCCGCGCGCGCCTTCGCCAGCTGGCGCGCGAGGTCGCGGATCGTGTCGGCATCGGTGCCGCAGATCGCCATCGCCTTCTCCGGCGTGTACTGGCGCAGATGCTCGCGCAGGCGCGCGAACACCGGCGTCACGGTGAGCTTGCCCTGCACGCCGTCGACCTCGAACTCGCCTTCGAGCGCCGGATCGAGCCCCTCGAGCGCGAGCGTGTCCTGCGCCGCCATCACCACGCCCTTGCCGCCGCCGTCGTAAACGTAGAAGCGGTCTGCCGCGCCGTCTTCCTCGAGGTCGGCCTGGCGCAGGAATCGTCCGTTATCGGTGCGAACCAGCAGCGGCAGGTCGGTCTGCTCCTGCACGAAAGCGCGGTTGTAGATGCCTTCCTCGACCATCACGTGCGCCATTGCCAGCGCGAGCGCTGCGTCGGTGGCAACCTTCACCGGAACCCACTGGTCGGCGTGCACGGCGGACGCCGAGTAATCCGGCGCGATCGTGATGATCCTGGCGCCGTTGTAACGTGCCTCGAGCATGAAGTGCGCATTCGGGATCTGGGTGTAGATCGGGTTGCCGCCCCAGATGAAGATGAGGTCGGAATAAAAGATGTCGTCCGAGGAACTGCAGAACACCATCTTGCCCATCGTGACCGCGACGCCGGGGCGGTGGTCGCCGATCTCGGTGTTCACGTCGAGCACCGGGGTGTCCAGCACCAGCGTGGTACGCAGCATCGCCAGCCCCGCGCCACCGTTGGTCTGCGCGGTGCCCTGGTCCCACACGATGGAGCCGGGGCCGTCGTCGCTCACCATGACGTCGATCATGCGATCGGCGATATCGTCCAGCGCCTCGTCCCAGCTCACGCGCTGCCACGAACCGGCACCGCGCTCGCCGACGCGCTTGAGCGGATGACGCAGCCGCGAGTCGTCGTACATGCGCTCGGAGTAGCACGCCCCCTTCTGGCAACCGCGCGGGTTGTAGTCGGGGATCTTCGGATTGATCGACTCGTAGGTACCGGACTGTTCCTCGCGCCAGACCACGCCGTCCTTCACGTAGACGTTCCAGTTGCAGCCGCGCTGGTACCAGCAGTTCACGAAGTGCGTTCCCTTCGCGACGCTGTCCCACTTCCACTCGCCGCGATAGACGTCCTCGAAGCCGGTGTAGCTGACGTCCGGGAACTCGAACGGCGTCCCGGCGTTTGCTGCGGTGATTCCTTTCCAGCGCAGATGCGCCAGCGACAGCGCGAGCGTCGCGCCCGTTCCGCGCAGGAAGCCGCGTCGCGTGATGGTCGTGCTCATGGCGTCGCTCCTCTCACAGTTCCGCCGGATCCACGGTGAAGTCGGGGAAGATATCCTCCGGCCAGTTGTACACGATCAGCGTGTCCATCAGTTCGGAGGCCTCGCCGCGCGCCTTCTTCTCCTTCTCGGCCTTGATCACCTCCAGCACCTCGAGGACTCGCGGCCCGAACAGGCTCTCGAGATACCCGGGCGGAATACGCGGCTTCGAGGGATCGACCTTGCCGTTGGCATCGACGCGCGGCGGCGACAGCGGCGGTACGTAGTAGACGTTGGGCTGCGTGCCGTACTCATCGTGCAGCGGCAGCGCGACCTTCCACTGGTGCACCAGCTTGTGGATCGGGCCGTTCTCGTCGTCGAGGTAACCGACGAAACGCAGCCGTCCCGGGCACTGGCGCGCGCACGCCGGAGCAACGCCTTTCTCGATCCGCGGGAAGCAGAAAATGCATTTCTGGCTGATGTCGCGCACGTGGTTGTAGTAGATGCGCTTGTAGGGGCAGGCCTCCATGCAGAAACGGAAACCCTTGCACTGCTTGTCGTTGATCAGGACGATGCCGTCCTCGTCACGCTTGTAGATCGCGCCGCGCGGGCAGGCCTCGAGACACGCCGGATGCGTGCAGTGGTTGCAGATGCGTGGCAGGTAGAAGAAGTGCGAGTTCGGGTATTCGCCGCCGCCCTCGTCCTCGTCCCAGTTCGGACCCCAGCCCGGCTTGCTGCCGTCCGGGTTCGTCGGTGCCAGGTAGGTCTCGACCCCCTTGCCACCGTGGAACACCTCCTTCTTGTTGAACTGCCAGGCATCGCCGTATTCGTCGCGCAGCGGGATGCGGCTCGGGTTCGGCTCGCCGGCGGCGTTCCAGCCGCCACCCATGCCCTCCCAGTCCTTCGGCGTTCCCTTGCCGGGCATCGTGTTCACGACCGCCCACCACTGGTGCTCCATTCCCTCCTCGCGCGTCCACTGGCGCTTGCAGGAAATCGAGCAGGTATGGCAGCCGAGGCATTTGTTGAGGTCGAAGACCATCGCGAGCTGGCGCTTCGGTGCGACCACCTTGCCTTCGATCTCACGGCCAGTTTCGGTTCGCGTGCTCACGTCGTATCCCTCCGGCCTGCTCAGGCCTCGATTGCCAGATCCACCCACTGGGGCGCGAATGCCTTGATTCCCGCACGCTCGAGGTTGCCGCCTTCCCAGACCGCGAAGGTGGTGCGCAGGCGCTGCCCCGGTTCGAGCTGCACCGATTCCGCGGCATGCGCATCGACGCGCAGCGCACGATGCAGCACCACGGTCCAGCCCTCGCCGTCGTGCACGGCACGTGCTGCGATCGACTGGTCGTCGACGACGCGCGAACTGCCGATACCGCTGGCGACGTCGCTGCGCGCGCGCTCGGGATGGTCCGCGCGCCAGTACCACAGGTTCACCGGCTTGCCCTCGCCGCCCATGAACAGCGGCGCGTCCTCGACCAGTGGGAACAGCAGCGCGGCGGCATCGGGGAAATCGGTGTTTTCGTGGCGGGCGGCGTTCTTCGTCGCATCGGGCCAACGCAGCCGGAACGCGATCGCCGTGCCGTTGTGCAGTCCCTGGACGGCCAGGCTCGCGAGCCCGCCGTAGGGCTGATCGCGCCACTTCGTCGCGATGTAGCGCGTCGGCTGCATCGCCGGTGGCGCCTGCATCAGG
>JAGPES010000412.1 GCA_018057015.1 Pseudomonadales bacterium
CAACAGGCCCTGCGGTATGCGGGCCCGCAGCACCTCTGGGGGCAGCGCGTCCACAATGGCGGTGGTCTCCAGCAACGCCTTGCGCGCCGCGTCGCCATCGCCGCGCTTGTTCAGCACCACCGCGTGCAGGTAGTGGGCGCGCGGCTCGCCTGGCACCTCGCGCAGCAGGTATTCCAGGTCCGGGTCGGCCTGTTCCAGCCGGTCGAGATCGACCAGCAGGCCAGCGCGACCGACACGCGCCTCGACGATCCCGGAATCGATGGTGAGCGCCCGGTCGTAGCCAGCAAGCGCAGTCGTGACGTCACCATACGCATGGGCGACCGAGGCCTTGCGCGTCCACACGGCGGGATCGTTCGGCGCGAGCGCGAGGGCCTGCTCGATCAACTGCCCGGCATCGTCCCTCTTCCCTTCCTCCGCCAGCAGATCCGCCTCCGACAATATGGACGGCACATAGCGTGGATCGGCCGCGCGCGCCCGCCGGTAGGTTTGCGCCGCCTCCTCGCGCTGGCCCAGCATCTTGTAGGCATGGCCGCGCAGCACCAGCAGTTCGGCCCGTTGCGACTGGGTGGCCGTCGCGTCCGGCTGAAGTTGCGCGATCAGCTCGTCGTAGTGCCCCTGCTCGTAGAATGCCTGGGCCAGCGGAACGGTCACCTCGGAGCGGCTCACGCCGAGTTCCAGCGCCTTCTCCAGCGCCGTTTCGGCGGCCGCGGGGTCCGCGCTGCGCAGGTGCGCCTTCCCGAGCAGGACCTGCGCGGCGATCATCTTCGGATCTTCCTGCAGCGCATTCTTCAGCTGCACGATCGCGCCCTCCAGATCGTTGGCTTCGAAGCGTGACAGCGCGTCCTCGTAATATTTCGCGGCCTGCTCGTCGTCGGCACTGCCGAGCGCCGGCATGACCGCCAGCAGCACTGCCAGGAAGAGCCTCTTTGCCGGGATATTCATTCCAGTTCCTCGTTGTGCGCGCGCGCACTGAGCCTAGGCCATCGCGGGGATCTCGGCCAGCTTGCGCTTCGATGCTCCTGACGATGCCTTCGCACCCGGAACCCGCGCCGACCGGCGCCTTGGACCCATAAACGCAAAAACCGGACGGTGCCCGGTTTTTCGTTTGCGCGTAGGTCCGGATTCATCCGGACAATTGTCCACCCGGAGGCGGACCTACGTCGGACCAGCGCGGTCGCGGGCATGGCCCGCTCTACAGGGAGGAAGCGGATGTAGCGACCCGGACGCTCCTTGTAGCGCGGGCCGAGCTCGTTGAACAGCGTGAATTTTCTCCGAACCGAGAAAAAGCAAGTGCGCCCACTCAGTGCGCGCTCGGCGCGGTGCCCGCGGGTGCATTCGGGCTGATCGTGACGCCTTTCTTTGCGAGGGCCTGCATCACCTGGGCCGCGTTGGTATTGCCCTGCTGCGCCAACCGCACGGTTCCGGTAGCTATGGCATCGAGCTGCGCGCGCATCTGGAGCGCGTTGGCATGGATCGACTGCTGCTCGATATTCAGCGCATCCAGCCGCTCCCGCTCCGCGAGAAGCTGACTTGTCTGGAACCCGAACCACAGCAGGAGCGTGAGCAGTGCCAGCAGCAGCGGCAGCACAACGCCGTGCGGGCGCTGCTCGGCTGATTGCGCCGGGTTGTTCGATCGGTCCATCGGTATCACTTTCCTCCGCCGCCGCGATTTCCCTCAACCGCGCTGGCATCCTTGACCTCAACCGTGTTGGCACCCTTGCTTTCGCCGGCGCTCTGGGCAGCGGCGGGGCTCGCCACCGAAAACGTGATCCCTTGGGCCAGGAGCAGCTCGCGCAACTGCGGGTCGTTCTGCCGCGCTGACAATTCTGCCAGCGCGCGGATCAGATCCTTGTACACGGGCTCCACCTGCAGGCTCTGCTGGATGTACCTGGCGCGCGCGTTGTATTCGTCCTGGGTCGATCGATTCGCGCTGACCAGGAACATGTCGATGATTGCCAGGATCAGTGCGACACACGCCAGGGCGCTGAGCAGGTAGAACTGCTGTTTGTTCAGCACGATACGAATCTCCTGAACGAGATACCCCTCCCAGCTCGCCCTCCGCTGACGCGACTGCGCGGCGCGCCCACTCAGCGCTCACCGCCGAGGCTCACGCCGTGCATCACCGAACGCGCGCACCGTGCCGGGCGAACAGCATTCCGGCCAGCGCAATCGCCATCAGGGCGAGGCTGCCCGGCTCGGGCACGGATCCCTCGCTCACCACGTTCGCGCGCACACGCAGCGTGATGTCATCGAGCCCTGCCCGATAACCGCTGCCGTTGTGGCCCGCCGAGACCAGCACGATGTCGTCGCTCAACGCACCGAGCCCAGTCGGATCGAAACTGACCGTCAGGCCACCCAGCGCCGAGCCCCCTGCAAGGTTCGTGAACGCATTGAAGGCGTTGTAGACGAAGTCCTGCGTGCCGAGGATGTTGAAGAGTCCGTCGAGCAGGTCGGCCGGACCGCTGACGGCATTGCGTACTTCCAGCGATGCGACCAGTGGACCGGAGTTCAGGAGTACGTTGCCGAAGTCGAGGAAGTACTCCAGGCCACCCCCGCCGAAGCTGCCGTCGCCGCCGGTCTTGCCCAGGTCGGCGTTGGCGTAATTGTTCACCTGGGCCATCAGGTCAACCTGGAAATTGCCCAGCGCGAGATCCGCCATGTCCGGGTTGTGGCTGAACAGGCTGGCTGCGGCAGTTCCGGCGAAGATGCCCGCAGCGCTGGTATCGAGCCCGACGCCCAGGCTGGAGGTGTCGGTCTCGGCCGCCAGCAGGCCGGTGCCCAGGTTGCCCGCGGCAGTGAACGGCCCGCTCGCGCCGCCGATGCTGCCCGTGAGCGTGTCGTTCAGCGCCACGACCGGAGCATCGTTCGTGACCGACACGCCGAGCGCAGCCAACACTTCGCCGACATGCACGATACCGAAGTCGACCACCTGCTGCACCAGCGCCACCGCCTGCTGGTAGACCTTGCCCGCCAGGCTGACGAGCGCACTGCCCACGGAAACATCGGCCTCGCCCGTGGTGCCGGCGCCGGTGGATTCGAACTCCACGGCAACGCTGCTGCTGAGGTTTTGCGAGCTCGCCGTGCTGGTCAGCCCGACACTCAGACTGCTGCCGTCGGTTGCGCCGGCAGCGAGGTTGGTCACGCTGCCCGTGGCCGTGAAGCCGGCAGGAGCCGCGCCGAAGGCCGCGTCGAGCCCCTCGGTGAAGGCATCCGGCGAACTGTTGGTGACGCTCACGCTCGCCGAGGGCAGGGCATCACCCACGCGGGCCGCGAGCGTCACGCTCGTGGTGTCGAGCAGCGGATCGGCCAAGCGGTACACGGCGCCGGTGACCTGCACGTTCTGCGATGCCAGCAGCGTCTGTCCCAAATCGCTGGTGCCGGCGCCGTCCGACACGAAGTCGATGGTTGCCACGCCGCTCTTGTTACCCGCGCTGCCAGAGTCCATCGACACCGTGATCGCTGTGTCGTTGGTTGCC
>JAGPES010000413.1:0-2093 GCA_018057015.1 Pseudomonadales bacterium
CGGGCGCGAGGCGGAGTTCGTGCGGGTTGGCAGGGTGTCGCTGTTGTACCGCACCGTCGACGGCTCCGAGGCCGGCTACTGGGATGCCGCCCAGAAGCAATGGGTGATCGACGGCGATTACAGCGGCGCGATACTCGAGGCCCTGCGCATTTCGCGCAAGGAGCTCGCTCCGGATCTCATCGAAGTGCCGGTGCCGGCACCGCAGGAGGTGCGGTCGTGATGAATCTGCGCGGATGGGTGCTGGGCGCGGCGGCACTGTGTGCACTGTTCCCGGCGGTGGAGGCGAGCGCGGCGGTGTCGATGGGCGAGCTGCAGCGCCAGGCGCAGCAGATGCGTGAGCGCGAGGCCAAGGTGTGGACCCAGCGCGAGGCAGAGCAGCGCGCCGAAATGGCGAAGCAGGAAAAGCTGGCCAGCGACGCGCTGGCGCGGCGCAATCGCGCCGAGGGCCGCAGCAATGCGCTCGGCGCGGAATTCGACCAGAATTCCGACCGCATCGAGGAGATGCGCGAGTTGCTGCGCCAGTACCAGGGCAACCTGGGTGAACTGTTCGGCGTCACGCGCCAGGTGGCCGGCGATTCCGCGACGGTGCTCAACCAGTCGCTGCTGACGGTGCAGTTCCCGGCCGCCGAAGGCGAGGAGAGCCGCGAGCAGCTGATGCGCCGCATCGCGGCGGCGAAGGAGTTGCCGTCCTTCGCCGAACTCGAGCGGATGTGGTTCGAACTGCACCGCGAAATGACCGAGAACGGCAAGGTCGGTCGCTTCACCGCGGACGTGAAGCAGCCTGACGGTACGGTTGCGCCCGCGGAAGTGGTGCGCGTGGGTCCGTTCACGGCGGTATCCGACGGCAAGTACCTCTCCTACGACCCGGCGCAGCACGTGCTCTCGGTGATGCCGCGCCAGCTCGGCGCGCGGCGTGCAGGCATCGCCGAAGACCTGCAGGAAGCGACGGATGGTCACGTCAAGGCGCTGGTCGATCCTTCGCGCGGGCCGTTGCTCGGCATGGTTGCGGAACGCCCGAACCTGGTCGAGCGCATCCAGCATGGTGAAGTGGTTGGTTACGTGATCGTGCTGGTCGGTTTGATCGGCGCGCTGAACGCGCTTGCCCAGTACGTGTACCTGTTCATCACGCGGGCTTCGGTGGCGGCGCAACTGCGCAACCTGGCGAACCCGAACAAGAACAACCCTCTCGGGCGGGTGCTGCTGGCTTTCCGTGCCGACGGCAAGGAGCCCTCGAGCCCGGAGGTCGCCGAACTGCGGTTGTCGGAAGCGGTCCTGCGCGAGGTGCCGAGACTGCAGCGCTTCCAGTCCTTCCTGCGCCTGCTGGTCGCGGCGGGTCCGCTGCTCGGTCTGGTGGGTACGGTCATCGGGATGATCATCACGTTCCATGCGATCACGGCGTCCGGGTCCAGCGATCCTAAGCTGATGGCGCACGGCATAGGCCAGGCCATGATCGCGACGGTGCTGGGCCTGGGCATCGCCATCCCGCTGCTGTTCATGAACCAGGGGCTGACGGCGTTGTCGAACGGAATCACGCAGATCCTCGACGAGCAGAGCCAGGTGCTGCTCGCCGACCAGCTGGCCCAAAGCACCCGTTCGTGATCCGTCCACTGGTCGAGGCACGGCGCAAGGACAGGACCTGACATCCGGCTGCGGCCGGAGCGGAAGGCGGGGCCGGCAACGGTCCCGCCTTTCGTGTTTCTGGCACCGCGATCCGCTACGGGTATCCGTGTCTGCGCGAATTTGTCAGTCGCGCCTGTCTCCTGTCGTCATCGACGCGGGGCGGCAGCGCTCTTAACATGCGGCCCGAGGAAAATTTTCCGCGCGAAGCCGAGGCAACCCATGGATACCGCATTCACTCCCGCCCAGGAAGCGCTGCGGCGCGAACTGGCCACCTACATGGTGGCGTTGATGACGCCCGAGCTCAGGGCCGAATTGTCGCTGAGCAGCGAGGGGGGCGGTCCGCTGTGGCGCGCCGCACTGCGCCGGATGGGTGGCGACGGCTGGATCGGGCTGGGCTGGCCGGTGGAGTGGGGCGGCCGCGGGCTCGGTCCGATCGAGCAGTACATCTTCATCGAGGAGGTCACGCGCTCGGG
>JAGPES010000413.1:2193-3456 GCA_018057015.1 Pseudomonadales bacterium
CTGCCCTGGGTGCAGGGCGCCGTGGGCCGCATCTACGCCGGCCTGCGCGCGCTGCAGCTCGCCTGCCGCAAGCAGGCCTGGGCCATCGCGCAGGGCAACCCGCATCCGGCCGAGGCCTCGGCGGTGAAGGTCTACGGCTACGAGTGCTTCCTGCAGTGCTACCGCCTGATGATGGAAGTGCTGGGCCCGGACGCGCTGCTGCGGCGCGGCTCGGCCGGTGCCCTGCTCGAGGCCCTGCCCGAGCAGATCTATCGCGCGGTGCCCGTTTACGGCTTCGGCGGCGGAGCCAATGAAATCCAGCGCGACCTGATAGCCCAGTTCGGGCTCGGTCTGCAACGTGCCAAACGCTGAGCGGGAAAGGACCATGGATTTTTCTCTGAACGAGATCCAGCAGGACATCGCGAACCTGGCGGGGCAGATCCTGCGCCGCGCCTCGACGCCCGAGCGGCTCGAGACGCTCGAGGCGGGCGGCCAGCGCCTCGATCGCCAGTTGTGGGCCGAGCTGGTGGAAGCGGGCCTCGCGGCCGTCGCCGTCCCCGAGACGCGCGGCGGCGCGGGGCTCGGCTTCTTCGAGAGCTGCCTGGTGCTGGAGCAGGTGGGCAGGACAGTCGCCGCGGTGCCGCTGCCCGGTCACTGCGTCGGGTTGATGGCGCTGCACCACGCGGGGGCGGACGCGGCTCTCGACGAGCTGCTCGCGGGCGAGGGCTGGCTCGCGGCGAACGCGCGCACCGATGCCGGCAACAGCCTGCGCGCGCAGGACGGGCGGCTCTCGGGCGCGCTGAGCGCGGTGGCATTTGCCGAGGGCGCGCGGCGCCTGTTGCTCCCGGCGCGCCATGACGGCGCATGGCAGCTTTACCTGCTCGACCCGTCGCAGCCCGGCGTTCGCCTCGAGGCGCAGCTGACCACGGCCTTCGAACCGCGCGCGCGCGTGCAGTTGGATGGCGTCGCCGCGACCGCGGTCGGCGATGCGCAGCTGACGCAATGGTTGCGCGAGCGGCTCATTGCCGCGACCTGCGCGGTGCAGATCGGCGTGCTCGAGGAGATGATCGGGATGAGCACGCGCTACGTCTCCGAGCGCGAGCAGTTCGGCGCGAAGATCGGCAGCTTCCAGTCGGTGAGCCACCGCATGGCGGACACCTGGATCGACCTGATGAACCTGCGCCTGCTCGGCCACTCGGCCGCGGCGATGCTCGACCGCCAGCCGCTCGCGACGCTGGAAGTGCTGGCGGCGCAGAGCTGGTGCGCCGAGGCCGGACACCGCGT
>JAGPES010000036.1 GCA_018057015.1 Pseudomonadales bacterium
AAGGTGAGCACCGCGTCGGCGCTCGCGGGCGGCGCGACCACGACGCTGTCCGGCGGCCCCAGCTCGGTGAGCACGACACGATCGTAGATCGCGGGATTCGCCGCCAGCATCGCCTTGAAGGCCGCGAGGCCCTTCTGGTAGTACTCGACCTTGCTCGCGGCCGGGAAATGCGCCGCGTAGAGCTTGCCGTTGTCGCGCAGGTAGGGTGCCAGCACCTCGGTGTACCAGCCACGGCCGGGCCACAGCTCGACCACCGTCATCTCGGGCTCGATGCCGAGGAAGGCCAGCGTCGCGGCAGGGCGGCGGTAGGCGTCGCGCGCCCGGTTGGCCTCGCTGCGGTGTTCGCCGGCGAGCGCGGCATCGAGCGTGCTGTCGGCCTGCGCGGCGCCACAGAGCGCGGCGAACGAGAACACGGCGGCGGACATCCATCGGGAGCAGTGCGCGCGAACAGTCATGGCGTCATTCCTCGGTCGGTTTTACTGGGCGGGTCCGGTTCTCGCCGCGTCACCGGCGGCAGGGGCCGGGCGGCGCGAAGGGCTGGTATTATACGCAGCCTTCACGACTCCGGGGCAGCGTGCCATGCAGACCTACCTGCTGATCAGTTTCATCGCCGACGACCGGCCCGGCCTGGTGCAGAGCCTGTCCGAGGCGGTCGCCGAGCACGGCGGCAACTGGCTCGAGAGCCGAATGGCGAACCTCGCCGGCAAGTTCGCGGGCATCGTCAACGTGTCGGTGCCGCACGAGCGGCGCCGGGATCTCGAGGGCGCGCTCGGCGCGCTGGAGGCACAGGGCCTGACGCTGCGCCTCGAAGCGGCCCGGGCGCCGTCACCCGCGCTGCCGCACGCGCCGTGGCGGCTGGACATCGTGGGCCAGGACCGTCCCGGCATCGTGCACGAGTTCTCCGCGGCGCTGGCGAGCCGGCGCATCAACGTGGTCGAGATGCGCAGCGACATCACCAGCGCGCCGATGAGCGCCGACCCCCTGTTCGTCGCGAGCGTAGGCATCCACGTGCCGGCGGACATCGACCTCGACGAACTGCGCGAGCGACTGGAGGCGATCGCCGACGAACTGACGATCGACTACGCGCTGGTGGCGACAGACTGAGAGGCCGCGCGCCCCGATGCGTGGCGCGCTGTCGCGCGACAAACCGTGGGTCAGAATTCATCCGGACATTTGTCCGGCTTAAGAGGGTGTCGCAAAACACCTTCCGGCCCTGCGAGTACGTCGATTTTCGGGTGTAGGAGCGGCCCATGGCCGCGATATCGCGTGCATGGCGCGCTCCTGCAGCGCTTCGCTCGAGGTCGTGCAGGGTTTTGCGAAACCCTGTGAAGCCGGGCCTACGAGAAGCGGCGCCACAGGGCGCGCGCGCCCAGCAGCAGCGCGACCGCGCAGGCGGCAGTGAAGATCATCGCCACGATCAGCAGCAGGCACTGCCACAGGAACCCGAGGATATCGCCGGGGCGGAAATCGAAGGCCAGCACCGCCGAGACCAGCAGCGCGAGCGTGGCGACGACGCCGAACACCAGCGTGCGATTGTTCCTGAAACGCTGCAAAAGAGTCATGCATCGACCTCCCGGTCGGCAGGCACCGCACGCAGCTGCAGGCGCATGCCGTCGTGGTACCCGGTGTAGACATCGAACCGGCGCGTGCCGCGCTCACGGGCAAAGCGCGCCAGCAGCTGCGGCGCCCACGGCGGCTGCGGCGCATCCGCCGCGACCGCCTCCAGGCAACCGCCGGGCACGCGGAACACGAGGTAAACGCGCTCGGAGCCGGCATCGGTGAACGTCGCGTAGAGCACCAGGTCCTCCTCGCGCGGCACCGCGCCGGTCAGCGCCGGCGCCACGGCGCGCAGCACCGCGGCCTGGATCTTCTCGCCCCTGCCCGGCTGCGCCAGCAGCAGCGCCGGCGTGTGGCCGTCTGGCTGGCACACGATGCAGCCGACGTGCACTTCAGGGTTGCGGTAATAGACGCGCGAGCAGGCGCTGCAGCCGGGGCGCTCGCGATCGTCGCCCGCCGCCACCACGGATGCCAGCGGCGCTCCGCACACCGTGCAGTAGTTCAGTGTCATCCCGCGTCTTCCTGCATCGTCCTTGCCCGCGCCGCGCCGGGCGCATCCACCAGCGGGCCGCGCACCGCGACACGCACGATCCACCACCCCGCGAACGCCGCCAGCGCCGCCACCACGAAGCCGAGCCGCGCGCTCATATCCCACAGCAGGCCGCTCACCAGCGCGCCCAGCGCGCCGCCGGCGCCGAAACTCACCGCGGCGTAAAGGGCCTGGCCCTGGCCCTGCTGCGCCGCACCGAAATGCCGCCGCAGGAACTCGATCCCCGCGGCATGGAAGCTGCCGAAGCTGCCGGCGTGCAGGCACTGCGCCACCAGCAGCAAGGCCAGGCTGTCGACGCCGAAACCAATCATCAGCCAGCGCAGCGCGGCAAGCAACAGGCTCGCCAGCAGGATCGCGCGCAGGCCGAAGCGCGCCAGCAGCCGGTGCGCGAACGCGAACACGCCGATCTCGGCGATCACGCCGAGCGACCAGATCAATCCGGTCGCCGCGCGGCTGTAGCCGTGCTGCTCGAGATAGAGACTGAAGAATCCGTAATACGGCGCATGCGAGAACTGCAGCAGGAACGAGGCGGCGAGGAAGGCCTGCACCGCGCGCGCGCCGAGCAATGCGCGCAGCCCCCCCGAGGCCCGTTCGCGCCGTGCCACCGCGGGCTCGCGAATCACCAGCGTGCCGGCGGCGATCAGCACCAGCAGCGCGAGCAGCAACTCGGGCAGCCAGGTCACGCTGATGCGATCGAAGAGCTGGCCGCCGCCGACCACCGCGACGATGAAACTGACCGAGCCCCACAGCCGCACCTGGCCGTAGCGGTGCACCTGCTCGCCGAGCGAGGCCAGCGTGATCACTTCGTACTGCGCGAGGATCGCGTTCCAGAACACCGAGTGCAGCGCCACCACGGCGAGCAACCACCACAGGTCCGCGCGCAGCAGGAGGCCGGCGAAGGTGAGCAGCGCGGCGAAGGCGCCGGTGCGGATGATCAGCAGGCGTCGCCCCGTGCGGTCGGCGAGCCAGCCCCAGAGGTTCGGTGCGACGATGCGTATGCCGGCCATGACCGCGAGCACCACGCCGATCGCCGCGGCGTCCAGACCGCAAGCCTGCAGGTACAGGCTCCAGTAGGGCATCATCGCCCCGAGGAATGCGTAGTAGAGGAAATAGAACGAGGACAGGCGCCAGTAGGGAATACGGGCCGCGGGACCGCTCATCATCCCGGGGGCACGGCCGCGCGCGCGGGCACCACGGGCGTCTCGCAGCGCACGTCCTGGTTCTGCGCGCGGTGGCGCAGCCAGTGGTCCATCAGCACCAGCGCCAGCATCGCCTCGGCGATCGGGGTGGCGCGGATGCCGACGCAGGGATCGTGGCGCCCGTGCGTCACCACCTCGATCGGCTGGCCGAAGCGGTCGATCGAGCGACCGGGCAGGCGCATGCTGGACGTGGGTTTCAGCGCGATCGAGACCACGATGTCCTGCCCGCTCGAGATGCCGCCGAGGATGCCGCCGGAATGGTTCGAGAGAAAGCCGCCCGGGGTGATCTCGTCGCGGTGCTCGGTGCCCGTCTGTGCCACCGCGGCGAAGCCGGCGCCGATCTCCACACCCTTCACCGCGTTGATGCCCATCATCGCGTGCGCGATGTCGGCGTCGAGGCGGTCGAAGACCGGCTCGCCGAGACCCGGCGGCAGCCCGCTCGCAACCACGTTGATGCGCGCGCCGACCGAATCGCCCGCCTTGATCAGCGCCTGCATGTACGCCTCGAGCTGCGGCACCAGCGCCGCATCGGGGCAGAAGAACGGATTGGTCTCGACGCTGTCCCAGTCGAGCGCCGTGGCGCGCAGGGGACCGAGCTGCGCGAGGTAGCCGCGCACCGTGACGCCGAGCCGCTCGCGCAGGTACTTCTTCGCGATCGCGCCGGCCGCGACGCGCACCGCGGTCTCGCGCGCCGAGGAGCGCCCGCCGCCGCGGTAGTCGCGGAACCCGTATTTCTGCGCGTAGGTGTAGTCGGCGTGGTTGGGCCGGAAGGTGTCCTTGATCGCGGCGTAATCCTTCGAGCGCTGGTCGGTGTTCTCGATCAGCAGCCCGATCGGCGCGCCGGTGGTCACGCCCTCGAACACCCCGGAGAGGATGCGCACGCGGTCTTCCTCGCGCCGCTGCGTGGTGTAGCGCGAGCTGCCCGGACGGCGCCGGTCGAGATCGGGCTGCATGTCCTCCTCGCCCAGGCGCAGCCCCGGCGGGCAGCCGTCGACGATGCCGCCGATGGCCGGGCCGTGGCTCTCGCCGAAGCTCGTCAGCGTGAAGAGACGTCCGATGCTGTTGCCTGACATGGGAATGCGCGCGCTCCGGTGGAACAGGGCGCGATTATACGGAGATTCGCCGCGGCGCGACCCGCCGCGGCGCGGGCAAATGTCACGGCACGCGGCGGTGCTCGCGGATCTCCCGGGCGTGGATCAGCGCGATGCCGTGGCCGCCGTGCTCGAAATCCGGCCACAGGAACGGCAACTGCGGAAAGGCGTGCTCCAGCGCGTCGGCGCTGTTGCCCACCTCGAGCACCAGCAGGCCCTCGGGCACCAGGTGCGCGGGCGCCTCGGCGAGGATGCGCCGCGCGATGTCCAGACCGTCCTCGCCGGCGGCGAGCCCGAGCCGCGGCTCGTGCCGGAACTCCGCGGGCAGCGCGTCCATGTCGGCGGCGTCCACGTAGGGCGGATTTGTCAGGATCAGGTCGAAGACCTCACCCGCGAGCGCGGCAAACAGGTCCGACTCCACCACGCGCACGCGCTTGTCCACGCCGTGCAGCGCCACGTTCTCGCGCGCCAGCGCCAGTGCCGCCGGCGAGATGTCGCTCAGCACCACCTCCGCCCCGGGCCAGGCCAGCGCCGCGGCGATGCCGATGCAGCCGCTGCCGCAGCACAGGTCGAGGATCCGCCGCGGCTCGCGGCCGTCGATCCACGGCTCGCAGCGCGTGGCGATCAGCTCGGCCACCGGCGAACGCGGGATCAGCACCGCGGGATCGACGCGAAAGCGCAACCCGGCAAACCAGGCCTCGCCGAGCAGGTAGGCCACCGGCATGCGCTCGCCGACGCGCCGCGCCAGCAGCGCGGCGAGGTGGGCGCGCTCGGCGGCGCCCAGGCGCGCCCCCAGCACCCAGTCGGGGCTGTCGAACGGCAGGTGCAGTGCGCCCAGCACCAGCCAGCGCGCCTCGTCCCAGGCGTTGTCCGTGCCGTGCCCGTAGGCCAGCCCGGCGGCATTGAAGGCGCTCACCGCCCAGCGCAGGAAATCGCGCACCGTCTCGAGTTCCTGCGGCGCCTCGTGCCCCGTCTCAACCTTGCCCACGATCCCTCCAGAATTCCTGTATGCGCGCGGCAATGGCCGGTGCCTGCCCGAGCATGTGCCAGTGATGGCAGCCCGCGATCTCCTCGACCGCGAGCCCGGCGTGCCAGCCGAGCGCCTCGTGCCCGCGCATGCGCGCCGCCATGCCGTCGGATGCCATCAGCAGCAGGCCCGGCAGCTCGAGGCCGCCGAGCACCGCGCGCACGTTGTCCGCGGCGAGCTTCAGCGCCGAGGCGTAACGCAGGCGACCGTCCGTGCGCCAGCGAAAACCGCCGTCCTCCTGCTGCAGGCTGCGCGCGACCAGCATGGCGGCGGCGCGCGGGTCGATCCCCGTCGCGGCGCAGCGCGCCTGCACCGCTGCCTCCACCGTGGCAAAGCGCCTGGGCTCGCGCGACTGGCGCCGGCCGTAGTCGTGGGCGAAGTCGCGCAACTGCTGCACGGTGCGCGCGGGATCGAACATCGGCGCCAGCACGTTGTCGAGCAGCACCAGGCTGCTGACCGCGGGCGCCGCGATCGCCGCCAGCAGCGTGGCGATGGCGGCACCGCGCGAGTGCCCGAGCAGCGCGTAGCGCGCGAGCCCCAGCTCCGCGGTGAGCCACACCAGGTCCGGCAGGTCGTCCCAGATGTTGTAGCTCCCGCCGGCGCCGCGATGATCGCTGAGCCCGTGCCCGGGCAGGTCCAGCGCGATCACGCGGTGGCCGGCGAGCAGCGGGCCGAGCGCGTCGAAGGAGGCCGCGTTGTCGAGCCAGCCGTGCAGCGCCAGTACCGGGTATTCGTGGTCCTCGCCCCACTGGCGCCACGCGAGCCGCGCGCCGCGCACCGTGATGGCGTGTTCGCGCGGCGCCGCGCGCGGGTTCATGGCAACAGCTTCGCCAGCAATGCCTCGCACTCGGACTGCACCATGAAGCGCGGCACCGGGTAGAAACCCTGCGCCTCGTCCATCGCACGGCGCGCGATCACGGGAATATCCGCGGCGCGCAGCGCATCGAGGGTCTCGGGAATGCCGGTCTCGCGCGCCAGCGCGCGCACCCGGTCGATGAAGTGCTGCGCGCGCGCGGCGACCGGCTCCGCGGGCGTACCCGCGCCGATCGCCACGGCCAGTTCCGCCAGCTGCGCAGCGGCCGCCTCGCGCGAGAAATCCAGCACGTGCGGCAGCACGAGCGCATTCGCCAACCCGTGCGGCGTGTGGTAGAGGCCGCCGAGATTGTGCGCGATCGCGTGCACGTAGCCGACGCTGGCGCGCGTGAACGCGAATCCCGCCCAGGTCGAGGCCAGCGCCATCGCCTGGCGGGCCTCGAGGTCGGCGCCGTTGGCGCACACCTTCCCGAGGTTGGCGAAAATCAGTTTCACCGCCGCGATCGACAGCGGCCTGGTGTCGTTGTTGGCAAAGCCGGAGATATAGGACTCGATCGCGTGCGTCAGCGCGTCCATGCCGGTGGCCGCCGTCACCGCGGGCGGCATGCCCGCCATCAGCGAGCTGTCCAGCGCTGCCATCACCGGCACCAGCTTGCCGTCGACCACCGGCGTCTTGGTCCGCGTCACGGTGTCGGTGACCACGGCCACCGCGGTGACCTCGGAACCCGTGCCCGCAGTGGTGGGCACCGCGTAGACCGGCAGCGGCGCTTTCTTCACCTTGAAGTTGCCGACCAGGTCCGCCACGCGGCAGTCGTTGGCCAGGCAGGCCGCGATGATCTTCGCCGCGTCCATCGGCGAACCGCCGCCGACCGCGAGCACCGCATCGCAGCCATGCTCGCGCCCCAGCGCTATGCCGGTCTCGATCTGCGCGTGCGTGGGGTCGGGCTCCACCCCGTCGTAGACCGTGCAGGCCACGCCCGCCGCTTGCAGCGCCTCGAGCAGCGGCGCGATCAGGCCGATCTTCACCAGCACCGCGTCGGTCACGACCAGCACGCGCCGCGCGCCGAGTCCGGCCATGCTGGTGCACAGTTGCGCGGCCGAGCCCGGCCCGCTCAGCAGGATGGGCTTGCGCCCGGACATAACGCTGATCACCAGCTGCAGGACCAGCAGCTGCAGGCGGTGCAGGAACAGTTTGAGCGCGCGAGGCATGGTGAATCTCCGCTGCGTGATGGCGCCGGATTGCGTGCCGACCCCGATCCGGTCAATGCCCGCGTGCGCCGGGAGCCTTATAAACTGTCCTCTCCGAAGGCGGCAAGCCCCGCGTGTCCCGGCGCACCGCCTCGCGCCCGGCGCCCCGGGCAGGAGAACGACGATGACACGGCAGTCCGACGATCCCGGACGCGGCGTCAAGCTGCTGCACGACCCGGTGCGCAACAAGGGCACCGCCTTCACCGCGGCCGAGCGCGAGGCGCTCGGGCTGCAGGGCTTGTTGCCGCCACGCATCCACACCATCGCGGAGCAGGAACAGCGCGTGCTGGCCAACCTGCGCACGCGCGCCAGCGACCTCGACCGCTACCTGTTCCTGATGGATCTGCAGAACCGCAACGAAACGCTGTTCTACCACGTCGTGATGAACCACATCGAGGAGACGATGCCGCTGATCTACACCCCGACCGTGGGGCTGGCCTGCCAGGCCTACGGCCACATCTTCCGCCGTCCGCGCGGGCTGTTCATCACGCCCGAGGACCGCGGCCGCGTCGAGACGGTGCTCGGCAACTGGCCGCACCGCGACGCGCGCATCTGCGTGGTCACCGACGGCGAACGCATCCTCGGGCTCGGCGACCTCGGCGCCGACGGCATGGGCATCCCGGTGGGCAAGCTCGCGCTCTACACCGCCTGCGCCGGCATCCACCCCACGCAGTGCCTGCCGGTCACCATCGACGCGGGTACCGACAACGAGGCGCTGCTCGCCGACCCGCTCTACATCGGCACCCGGCGCCGGCGCCTGCGCGGGCCCGAATACGACGCGCTGATCGAGGAATTCGTCACCGCCGCGGAGCGCGTCTTTCCCGGGCTGGTGATACAGCTCGAGGACTTCGGCAACCGCAATGCCTTCCGCCTGCTGCAGACCTATCGCGAGCGCGCCTGCGTGTTCGACGACGACATCCAGGGCACCGGCGCCGTGGCCTGCGCCGGCGTGCTGGGGGCGCTGCGCATCAGCGGGCAGCGGCTCGCCGGGCAGCGCTTCCTGTTCCTCGGCGCGGGCGAGGCCGGCATCGGCATCGCCGCGACGATCGTGGCCGCGATGAGCGACGCCGGCATGACGCCCACTGCGGCGCGGCAGGCGTGCTGGTTCGTGGACACGCAGGGGCTGCTGACCGCGGCACGCGCCGCGATCCCGCCGCACAAGCAGCCCTTCGCGCACGAGCACGCACCGCTGGCGACGCTGCAGGAAGCGATCGAGGCGCTGCGCCCGACGGTACTGATCGGCAGCTCGGGGCAGCCGGGACTGTTCACGGAGACTGTGGTGCGCGCGATGGCGCGCCACAACGCGCGCCCGGTGATCTTCGCGCTGTCGAACCCGACCTCGAAGGCCGAATGCACCGCTGAGCAGGCCTATGCCTGGAGCGAGGGCCGCGCGGTGTTCGCGAGCGGCAGCCCGTTCGCGCCGCTGACGCACGAGGGCATCACCCGCGTGCCGGGCCAGTGCAACAACGCCTACATTTTCCCCGGCGTGGGCCTGGGGCTGGTCGCCAGCCGCGCGCGACGCGTGACGGACGCGATGTTCCTCGCGGCCGCGAAGTGCCTCGCGGCGCAGGTGGGCGAGGACGATCTGGCGCTGGGGCGCGTCTACCCGCCGCTGGCGCGCATCCGCGAGGTATCGGTGCTCATCGCGCGCGAGGTGGCGGAAATCGCCTGGGCCTCAGGGCTGGCAGAACGCGAGCGCCCCGCCGATCCGCTGGCGGACATCCGCGCGCAGATGTTCACGCCCGAGTATCCCGATTACGCCGTGTAGGTCAGCATTCGGGATTCCATCCGGGCCACCCTTCATTGTGGGTTGCCATTCATTGTGGGTCGCCATTCATTGTGGGTCGCCATTTATGGCGACGACAGCATTCCGGCACGCACCAGTCGGCATGAATGCCGACCCACAGGGAGGCAAGGCATCAGTCGGCATGAATGCCGACCCACAAAGGGGCCACCCGGTACGAATGCCGACCCACAATGGGAGCCCACCGATGGGCGACTCAGGTTCAGCCGCCACTCAGCTCCAGCAGCAACCCGTTCAGCCGCCGCACGTAGGCCGCCGGGTCCTCGAGCTCGTCGCCGGAGGCGAGCTGCGCCTGCTCGAACAGGATCGTGGCCAGCGTGGCGAAGCGGTCCTCGTCGGGCTCGGCGTCGAGGCGTTTGACCAGCGGGTGATCGGGGTTCAGCTCCATGATCGGTTTCGCCTCGGGCACCTGCTGGCCGGCGGCCTGCATGATGCGGCGCATCTGCACGCCCATGTCGTGGTCGCCCACCACCAGGCAGGCCGGCGACTCGGTGAGCCGGCCGGTGACGCGCACCTCGTGCACGCGCGTCTCCAGCGCCTTCTGCACGCGCTCGACCAGGTCCTTCGCGGCTTCCTGCTGCTTCTCGCGCGCTTCCTTGCTGGCGCTGTCCTCGAGCTCGCCGAGGTCGAGGTCGCCGCGCGCCACGTCCTTCAGCTGCTTGCCCTCGAACTGGCCGAGGTAACCGATCATCCACTCGTCGATGCGATCGTGCAGCAGGATCACCTCGATGCCCTTCTTGCGGAACACCTCGAGGTGCGGGCTGTTGCGCGCGGTGAGGAAGTTGTCGGCCACCACGTAGTAGATGTCCTTCTGCCCTTCGCGCATGCGCTCGACGTACTGCGCGAGGCCCTGGTCCTGCGCCGGCTTGTCGCTGTGCGTGGTGGCGAAGCGGAACAGCTTCGCGATGCGCTCGCGGTTGGCGAAGTCCTCCGCCGGCCCTTCCTTCATGACCTGGCCGAACACGTCCCAGAACTTCTGGTAGTCCTCGGGCTTCTCGGTGGCAAGGCCTTCCAGCATGTCGAGCACGCGCCTGGACAGCGCGCCGCGCATCGCATCCACCGCCGCGCTCTTCTGCAGGATCTCGCGCGAGACGTTGAGCGGCAGGTCGTTGGAGTCCACCACGCCCTTGACGAAGCGCAGGTACATCGGCAGGAACTGTTCCGCCTCGTCCATGATGAAAGTGCGCTGGATGTAGAGCTTCAGGCCGCGCGGTGCGTCGCGGTTCCACAGGTCGAAGGGCGCGTGCGAGGGGATGTACAGCAGCGAGTTGTACTCGTACTTGCCTTCGACACGGTTGTGGCTCCAGGTCAGCGGATCCTCGAAGTCGTGCGAGATGTGCTTGTAGAACTCGCGGTATTCCTCGTCGCCCACCTCGGCCTTCGGACGCGTCCAGAGTGCCGTGGCCTGGTTGACCGTCTCCCACCCGGGCTCGACGTCCTTGTCCTTTTCCTCCTCCTCGCCCACGCGCTCCTTCTGCATCAGCACCGGCAGCGAGATGTGGTCGGAATAGCGCTTGACGATCGAGCGCACCTTCCACGCATCCAGGAATTCGCCCGCCTCCTCCTTCAGGTGCAGCACCACGGTGGTGCCGCGCGCCGCGCGCTCGACGTCCTCGACCGTGAACTCGCTCTCGCCGGCCGATTC
Organism: Pseudomonadales bacterium; assembly: GCA_018057015.1. Taxonomy (GTDB): domain Bacteria; phylum Pseudomonadota; class Gammaproteobacteria; order Pseudomonadales; family UBA5518; genus UBA5518. Next base: position 10,935 of record JAGPES010000036.1, read on the forward strand.
CCAGCGCACGCCCGCGGACACCTCGAGGCCCGCGCGGCGGCTGAACACCTCAACGCGGTCGGCGACCATGAAGGCGCTGTAGAAGCCCACGCCGAACTGCCCGATCAGCTGCGAGTCCTTGCGCTGGTCCCCGGAGAGCTGCTGCACGAACTGGGCGGTGCCGGAGCGTGCGATGGTGCCGAGATGGCTGATCGCCTCCTCGCGCGACATGCCGATCCCGTTGTCCGTGATCGAGAGCGTGCGCGCGTCCTTGTCTATCGCGATGCGGATCTCGAGGTTGGGGTCGTCGGCGAGCAGCGCCGGGTCCGATAGCGCCTCGAAGCGCAGCTTGTCGGCGGCGTCGGAGGCGTTGGAGATGAGCTCGCGCAGGAAGATTTCCTTCTTGCTGTACAGCGAGTGGATCATCAGGTGGAGCAGTTGCCGGGCTTCGGTCTGGAAGCCCATGGTTTCCTTGTGCGCGACGGTCATGCAGTGGTCTCCCTGCCGGTGAACGGGTACGCGGGCGATATGGGGCCACACGCGGGCATTTCAAGCCGGCCGGCCCTTAAAGTGACACCTGCCGCCGTATCGGTTAGAGTCCCGCGGCACCCGGGCTGCCCGCGTGCCCCGTCCACCCCGGCCGCCGCCCCGCAGAGCGGGTATTCGCATGCCAGGAGCCAGCGCATGACGACACTGCAGAAATTTGCCCGCTTCGCGCTCGACACCACGATCGACGATATTCCGCCCGACGTGCGCGACTACGCGAAGATCGTGCTGCTCGACACGCTGGCCTGCGGCCTCGCCGCCGCGCGGCTGGAGCGCTCGCGCATCGCGCAGCGCGTCGCGGCACGCTTCGGCGGGCCCGCCGAGGCCACGGTGTTCGGACTGCAGCAGCGCGTGGCGGCGGTCCACGCCGCCTACGCCAACGCCGAGATGATGAACGCGCTCGACGCCGACGACACGTTCTACAACGCGGCGCATTTCGCCGCCATCGTCCTGGCGGCGGCGCTCGCGGAGGCCGAGCGCCTGGGCGCCCCGGGCTCCGCGCTGCTGCGCGCCTTCACGCTCGGCTTCGAGGTGAACGCGCGCGTGAACCTCGCCTCGGCGCTCATGGAGTACGACGGCGGGCAGTTCCGCTGGTCGCAGCTGGTGGGCAACGGTGGCGATGCCTTCGGCGCCGCCACCGCCTGCGGCGTGCTGGGCGGTTTCTCCTCCGATACGCTGGCGAACGCGCTGGGGCTGGCGGGCTGGACGGCCCCCACCGCGAAGGCGGCGAACATGGCGACGCGCACGGCGTTCAATTCCTTCAAGTACGCGCCCTACGGCTGCGTGGCGCAGGTCGGGCTCACCGCCGCCGCGCTGGCCGAGGAAGGCTACGTCGGCGAACACGACGTGCTCGACATCACGCCAGGATTCTTCGAGGCCCAGGGTTTCCTCACCGCCTACCGCGAGCTGCTCGACTGCGCGCCCGGCAGCCCGTGGTGGATACGCGACACCGCGCTGAAACCCTACCCCTCGTGCCGCTACACGCACGCAGCGATCGACGCGGTGACGCAGTACCGCAGCCGCCACGGCCTGGAAATCGCCGACATCGACGCGATCGAGGTACGGCTGAATCCCGTGGCCTACGCGATGCATTTCTTCCGCCATCCCAGCCCCGCGATCGCCGCCGACCACCGCGCGCCACTGCACGGCGCCTTCAACATCCCCTACGTCATCGCGGTCGCGCTGCTCGGCCGCGGGCGCGGACCGCAATGGTACGATCCGGCCAACCTGCGGGATCCCGCGGTGTGGGAACTGGCGCGACGCATCACCACGGCTCCCGATCCCGCACTCGCCGTGGCCTGGCGCGACGAGGTGCTGAACAGCGCCCTGCGACGCCCGCGGCGCAACCGCGCCTCGCTCACGCTCACGGTGCGCGGCGTCGAGCACCTGGTCGAGTCGGACTACAACCAGGGTGACCCCTGGAGCGACGAGACGCGCGCGGATCGCGACTGGGTTGCGCGCAAGTTCCACGATTTCTGCGCCGACATCATGGCGCCGCACCAGCGCGAAGCACTGATCGAGTGCGTCTGGAACCTGGAAGACGTCGACGACGTGAGCCGCGTGATCACCCCGCTGCTGGGAACCGCGCGATGAACTCCGGCACCAACGGCGCCGCGCCCGTCGAGACGATCGCGCAGAAGGTCCGCTTCGCATCCTGCTTCCGGCCGTGGATGATCGTGCTGCGGGGCCGGCGCGGGCTCGCGATCGACCTCTGGCTGGTCGATAACACCGGCTTTTCGCTGATGTCGCTGCAGTACGCGCTGGCCGGCGGCAACGCCTACACCCCCACGATGGCGATCACGATGATCGGCGCGAAGAGCGGCGACCTGCGCCGCGTCGCCCTGCCCTACGTGCGCCACGGCGAGGACTACCTGGTGATCGGCTCCAACGCCGGCGGCCCCGACGACCCGAAGTGGGTCGGGAACCTGCGCAAGGACGGTCGCTGCTGGCTGCGCGTGAAGCGCCGCCCGGTCACGGCGATGGCGCGCATCGCGAGCGGCGAGGAGCGCGAACGCCTGTTCGCGCACGTGGTGCGGCTGAAGCCGAACGTGGCGCGCTACCAGCAACGCGCCAGCACCTTCGGACGCGAGATCCCGATCGTGGTGATCTCGCCGCACCGCGGCGCCGCGCCGGCATGCGCGTGAAGGTCCCGCCGCGCCGGCGCCCCGGCGGGCGCAATGCCGTGGTACGGCTGGCCGTCGCGCACGCAGTGCTGTCCTTCCTCGAGCAGGGTCAGCCGGCTTTCGGCGTGGCCGACGTGGCCGCGCGCGCCGGCGTGCACCGCGCCACGGTCTACCGTCGCTGGCCGACGCGCGCCGCGCTGCTCGGCGAGGCGCTGTCGCTGCAGTACAGCCGCGTCACGGTGCCGATGACGGGGGACTTCGCCGCGGACCTGCGCACGCTGTCGCACCGGCTTGCGCACTACCTGGCCGAACCGGTGCTTCGCACCGTCAACGGCATGGCCATCGCGGGCAGCGAGCCCGGATTCGGCGCGCTGGTCAACACGCACTGGGAACCCGTGAAGCAGCGCATGACCGACCTGATCGCCGCGGGAATACGCAGCGGCCAGCTGCGCCAGGACACCGACCCCGACGCGATCATCCGGCTGCTGGTCGGCCCGCTGCTGATGACGCCGCTGTTCACGCAGGCGGGCGCCACGCAGGAGGAGATCGACCAGACCACCGACGCCATCCTGCGCGCCTTTCTCGCCCGGCCATGACCGCCCCCCCTGTGGGTCGCCATTCATGGCGACAGCAGCATTGATGCAGGCACCTGTCGGCATGAATGCCGACCCACACAGCGGGGACGCTGTTGAGCGCACCTGTCGGCATGAATGCCGACCCACACAGCGGGGACGCTGTTGTGCGTCAGCGGGCGATATAGCCGCCATCGACCGCCAGAATGGTGCCGACAGCGAACGCGGCCCCGGGCGATGCCAGCCAGAGCACGGCCGAGGCAATCTCTTCCGCCGTCCCCAGTCGGCCGATGGGGTGCTGCGCGATCATGAACTTCTCGACTTCCGCAATGTTCAGCGAGTCCGCGACCATCGGTGTGCGTATCGTGCCCGGACAGACCGCATTGATGCGGATGCCCGCTGGCGCGAACTCCAGTGCCGCCGCGCGCGTCATCCCCACCACGGCGTGCTTGCTGGCCGCGTAAGCGATGGCCGAGGGCATGCCGACCTGCCCCAGCGCGGACGCGGTATTGACGATGGCACCAGGGCCGCCTTGCGCAAGCATCTGCGCAATCTCGTACTTCATGCAGAGATAGGTCCCGCGCGCATTCACTCCCATGGTGTGATCGAAGTCGGCCTCGGCATCGTCGCCGAGGATCTGCGCCAGCGGATTCATCACGCCCGCGTTGTTGTGGGCGATGTCGAGTCGACCGTAGCGTTCCACCGCCGCGGCCACGAGGGCCCGCACCTGGTCGCTGCGACCGATGTCCGCGGCGAAAGCGGAGACCTCGGCACCTGCCTGGCGGGCAAGCGCCGCGGTCTCCTCGATCGCCGACCCGGCAAGATCGGAAACCACGACGCGCGCCCCTTCGCGCGCAAAGGCCAATGCGGTCGCCCGCCCGATGCCTCCCGCCGCGCCGGTCACCAGCACGACCTTGTTCTCGAACTGCCTGCTCATCTGCGGTGACTCCTGTTCGCTCGTGCGCACCCGGCGCTGCTACCGGATGCTGAAGCCGCCAGCCATCACCAGGCCGCGACCGGTGGTGAATGCGCCGGCGCCGGACGCCAGATACAGCACGCTCAGGCCCCGAGCAGCTTGCGCACCGTTTCCGCCACCCGCGCCCTGTTCGGGTACAGAGGCACCTCCATCTCCGGCGCGAAGGGTATCTGGATATCCGGCGTATTCACGCGTACCGGTGCGGCGCGCAGGCTGTCGAAGGCGAGCTCCACGACGCGCGTGCAGATCTCCGCGC
>JAGPES010000414.1 GCA_018057015.1 Pseudomonadales bacterium
CGTCGGCGGCGCTGCGCACGAAGGACAGCGCGACGATGTCGGCGAAGCCGACCGCGACCTCCAGGTCCGCGATGTCCTTGTCCGTGAGCGCGGAGAGCGCGAACTGCGTCTCCGGGAAATTGATGCCTTTCTCGGCGCGCAGCCGCGAGCCCTCGGCCCCCGCGTGCGTGATGCGCACGCTGATCAGCTCGCCGTCGTTGGCCTCGACCACGCCGCCGATCCTGCCGTCGTCGAACCACACCGGCTCGCCCTTGCGCACCTGCAGGAAGGCCGCATCGAGCGTGCAGTGGATGCGCGCCGGCGACTCGACCTTGCCGTCGGCGTCGCGCACCGCATCGCATCCCGGACCGGCGCTGCGGGTCAGCAGCAGCCTGTCGCCGCGGTGCAGCTCGATCGGTGGCGCCACCGCGGGCAGCTTGCCGACGCTGCCCGTGAGCAGGCGCGTGTCCTCGCGCCAGAGCTCGACGACGGCGCCGCCCTGGAGGTAGAGGCTGCGCCCCGACTCGGCCACCAGGGTGTGCGCGTCCTTGCGCGTCAGCGGCAGCTCGCGCGTCTTGCCGCGCGCGTCCTTCACGCGCAGGCGGTCGCCGTCGGCCGCGCGGCGCACGATGTCGGCGCTGACGCCGATGCGCGCCGCGCTGCCCACGGGCTGTGTCTCGGCGCCGACGAGCTCGATGCGGGCGTGGCGCAGCACGCGTCCGAACGCATCGCGCTCGGGCTTGAGCTTGAGCAGCTGCCCCAGCTCGCGCAGCGTGCCGGTGCGCAGTTTCGGGCCGGCCAGGTCGACCTGGATGCGACAGTGCCGCCCGGTTTTCCTTTCCGCCGCGCGCAGGTGGCGCGCCATCGCCTTCCAGCTCGCGGCGTCGTCGTGCGCGCAATTGATGCGCATCACGTCCATGCCGGCCTCGAGCAGCTCGAGCACCAGCCGGGGATCGTGCGCCGCCTCGCCCGGCATGGTCACCATGATGCGCGTGGCGCGGGCCTGCGGCGGCGGGCCAAGCAGCGCGCGCGCATGGTCGGCGAGCAGCAGCGGGCCGGTGCGCAGGTCCACCGGCCCAGGCGGATGCGGTGCCACTTCGCTGCCGGTCAGCCGCGCCAGGTTCGCGAGCACCGAGTCGATGCTGGCAAGCGTGCTGGATTCCATGTTCGACAGCGACGACAGGCCGCAGCCGACGAGATCCGCCTGCAGCGCGCGGATGTCGTGGCGGCGCACGCCGAGGTAGTGCAGCAGGTTGCGCGCGCTGGCGCGATAGGCGGGCTCGATGGCCTCGATGTCCGCGGCATGCGTGGCCTCCAGCTGCAGCGCCGCGGCGCGGATCTCGCCGAGCGCGCTCAGCAGGCGTTGCAGCACGCGAGCGTTGAGGGCGTCGGGGAGCTGCGCTACGGAGGCATCCGGCTGGGGAACGCTGGGTTTCATCGCGGCAGGTATCGCTTTCACGAAGCCCAGCATGCGCCAGGCGCATGACAGCCGTGTTGCAGCGCCCCCCGCGTCCGGTTCAGGGCGCTGGCCAGGTCCAGTCGCGGATCTCCGGGGGGTCGATGCCGTGCTCGTGGGCGTGGGCGCGGCAGTCGAACTGTTGGTCGCGCAGTGCCTGCTTGACGTGCGCGCCGGCCACGCGCAACTCCGGCACGCGGTTGATCACGTCGATCGCGAGGCTGAAGCGGTCGACCTCGTTGGCGATCGCCAGTTCCAGCGGCGTGTTGATGTTGCCGCGCTCCTTGTAGCCGCGCACGTGCAGGTTCGCATGGTTCGTGCGCCGGTAGGCGAGGCGGTGGATCAGCCAGGGATAGCCGTGGAAGTTGAAGATGACTGGCTTGTCGACCGTGAACAGGCTGTCGAACTCGCTCGCCGGCAGGCCGTGCGGGTGCTCGGTTTCCGGCGTCAGCGTGAACAGGTCCACGACGTTGACGAAGCGGATCCTGAGCGCCGGAAAGTGCGCGCGCAGCAGCGCCACCGCCGCCAGCGCTTCGCGCGTGGCGGTGTCGCCGCAGCCGGCCAGCACCACGTCGGGCTCGCCGCCCTGGTCGTTGCTGGCCCAGTCCCAGATCCCGATGCCCTTGGCGCAGTGGCGGATCGCGGCCTCCATGTCGAGGTACTGCAGGTGCACCTGCTTGTCGCAGACGATCACGTTGACGCGGTCGGTGCTGCGCAGGCAGCGGTCGCTGATCGCAAGCAGCGAGTTCGCGTCCGGTGGCAGGTAGATGCGCGTGACCGCAGGGCTCTTGGTCACCACCACGTCGAGGAATCCGGGGTCCTGGTGCGTGAAGCCGTTGTGGTCCTGGCGCCAGACCGTGGAGGTGATCAGCAGGTTCAGCGAGGACACCGGCGCGCGCCACGGGATCTGCGTGGCGGTGGCGAGCCACTTCGCGTGCTGGTTGAACATGGAGTCGATCACGTGCGCGAAGGCCTCGTAGGTTGACAGGAAGCCGTGGCGGCCGGTGAGCAGGTAGCCTTCCAGCCAGCCCTCGAGCGTGTGCTCGCTCAGGTATTCCATCACGCGCCCGTCCGCGGCGAGCTCGCCGCCGTCGGCGTCCCCGGGCAGCACATCCGCGAGCCAGGTCTTCCCGCTTGCCTCGTAGACGGCATCGAGCTTGTTCGAGCTGGTTTCGTCGGGGCCGAACACGCGGAAGTTCGCGGGGTTGGCGCGCAGGGTGTCGCGCAGCAGGCAGCCCAGCCCGCGCGTGTTGCCCGCGCTGGTGCGCCCCGGCTCGGGCACCGCCACCGCGTAGTCGCGGAAATCCGGCAGTCGCAGCGCGCGGCGCAGCAGGCCGCCGTTGGCGTGCGGATTGGCGCTCATGCGCCGCGCGCCGCGCGGCGCCAGCGCGCGCAGCGGTGCCACCAGGCGGCCGTCGGCGTCGAACAGTTCCTCCGGGCGATACGAGCGCAGCCAGGTTTCGAGCGCGCGCAGGTGCTCCGGATTCTCGCGCACCGCCGCCAGCGGCACCTGGTGGGCGCGCCAGGTGCCTTCGATGCGGTGCCCGTCCACGCTCTTCGGCCCGGTCCAGCCCTTGGGGCTGCGCAGCACGATCATCGGCCAGCGCGCCCGTGCGGCCACGCCGCTGGCGCGCGCCTCGGCCTGGATGCGGCGGATCTCCAGAACGCAGGCTTCCATCGCCGCGGCCATCGCCTGGTGCATGGCGACGGGATCGTCGCCCTCGACGAAGTGCGGCGTCCACCCGTAGCCGCGAAACAGCGCCTCGAGCTCGTCGTGGCTGATGCGCGCGAGCACCGTGGGGTTGTTGATCTTGTAGCCGTTCAGGTTCAGCACCGGCAGCACCGCGCCGTCGCGCACGGGGTTGAGGAACTTGTTGCCGTGCCAGGCCGTGGCGAGCGGGCCGGTCTCTGCCTCGCCGTCGCCCACCACCACCGTGACCACCAGCTCCGGGTTGTCGAAGGCCGCGCCGAAGGCGTGCGAGAGCGAGTAGCCGAGCTCGCCGCCCTCGTGGAT
>JAGPES010000415.1 GCA_018057015.1 Pseudomonadales bacterium
CGCTACTGGTACCTGCTGAGCCTCGCCGTGATCGTGCTCGACCACATGACAAAGTTCATGGCGACCTGGAAGCTGGAATACGGCGTGCTGGTGCCGCTGCTGCCGGTGCTGGATCTCACGCTGCTGCACAACAAGGGCGCGGCGTTCAGCTTCCTCAGCGATGCCGGCGGCTGGCAGCGCTGGTTCTTCACGATCGTCGCGCTCGGCGTGAGTGCGTGGATCGCGCTGTGGCTGAACCGTTTGCCGCGCGAGAAGCGCTGGTTGTCGGCGAGCCTCGCGCTGATCCTGGGCGGCGCCGTCGGCAACCTGATCGACCGCGTGATCCAGGGCTACGTGGTGGATTTCATCTTCGTGCACTGGGGCGACAGCTATTTTCCCGCCTTCAACGTCGCCGACTCGGCGATCACGGTCGGCGCGATCATGATGATGGTCGACGTGCTGTTCCTCGACCGGGAGGATCGACATGCAAATCAGGCTGGCTAATCCGCGTGGCTTCTGCGCCGGCGTCGATCGCGCGATCGAGATCGTCAACCGCGCGCTCGAGGTGTTCGGCGCGCCGATCTACGTGCGTCACGAAGTGGTGCACAACAAGTTCGTGGTCGATGACCTGCGCGCGCGCGGCGCGGTGTTCGTGGACGAGCTCGACGAAGTCCCGGACGGCGTGATCGTGATCTTCAGCGCGCACGGCGTCTCGCAGGCGGTGCAGCAGGAAGCGGCGCGGCGCGCGCTCAAGGTTTTCGACGCCACCTGCCCGCTGGTGACCAAGGTGCACATGGAAGTCACCCGCTACAGCCGCCAGGGACGCGAGTGCATCCTGATCGGCCACGCCGGGCACCCCGAGGTCGAAGGCACGATGGGCCAGTACGACACCGCCAATGGCGGCGCGATCTACCTGGTCGAGAGCGCCGAGCAGGTCGCGACCCTGCAGGTGCGCCACCCCGAGGCGCTGTCCTACGTGACCCAGACCACGCTGTCGGTGGACGACACCACCAACGTGATCGAGGCGCTGCGCGCGCGCTTCCCAGCGATCAGCGGCCCGCGCCGCGACGACATCTGCTACGCCACGCAGAACCGCCAGGACGCGGTGAAGCAGCTGGCCGCCGAGTGCGACCTGGTGCTGGTGGTGGGCTCGCCGAACAGCTCGAACTCGAACCGCCTCGCCGAGCTCGCGCAGCGCATGGGCGCGCAGGCGCACCTGATCGATTCCGCCGACGACATCCGCGCCGAATGGCTCGAAGGCAAGTCCGCGGTCGGCGTCACCGCCGGCGCCTCGGCGCCCGAGATCCTGGTCCGGCGCGTGGTGGAGCGGTTGCAGGAACTGGGCGCCACCGCCCCCGAGGAAATGGCCGGGCGGGTGGAGACCATCACCTTCTCGATGCCCCGGGAGCTGCGCGTAGGTCCGGATTTATCCGGACAATGACTGCCCCCGTGGGTCCGGCCCCCGTGGGTCCGGCTTCAGCCGGACAATGTCCGGATAACGGTCATGGTGTCGACCGCCACCCGCCATCTTCCGCGCCCAGGTCTACGTCGACAGGAGGCAGAGATGGCGGTGGGCATTCATGCCGTGGTCGTCAATGCGCGCCACGTCAAGAGCGGGCCGAGGCGCACAACCGATATCGGCGTGCGCCTCGGAGTCGTCGTGAGCGACCTTCACGGCCAATCGGCACGACCCATTGAATCAGGAGCAGCAGACGAAGAAGCCATGCTCGATGTCCGTGTCAGAAATATTTACAAGGTAGTGCGTATATTCCAAGTATGTGGATAAACTTCACAGTATATTCAAGTAGTTAGTATAAATGGCGCAAGATTTGTATATACGTTGAAGAGATAGGCTTGGACGCAAGACACATGCGCATGAATGCAGGAAGGACACTTATGGCGCTCGCAATCGCGAGCCTCACTTCCGCCGCCGGCGCGGCCGAAATCCGGGATCAGTCCCCGCTCCCCCTGAGCGGCCAGTTGATCTGGAACGGCTTCAGCGATGGCAGCACCGCGGTGAACGTCACAAAGAGTGATTCGCCGGCTGTGAGCTATGCCGGTTCCGGCGGACAGTTCAGCGGATCGTTTTACACCGACGGTACCGCAAGCGCGGATGAGTTCTTCCGATTCTTCTGCATCGACCTGTTCCAGTATGCAATCACAGGTCCGAGCAGCTACACGGAATCGCTGCTTTCCAACAACGCATTGGCCCGGCTGTACGACATTGCCTACCCCAACAAGTTGACCGAGGACTTCTATGACGCTGGACAAACGAACTTCGGCGCATTCGGTTCGAACGTGTGGTCTTCGGCATTTCAGCTGTCCGTGTGGGAGATGATTTACGAAACCGGCGGCACTTATGGGCTGGGGGCCGGCGGGACATTCTGGAGCAACACGGGAGCGAACGCTTCAGGCAATGATGCCCAAAAGGCGGTATATCAGGCCAACGCGTGGCTCACGCAACTCAACAGCGGCGCCGGGTCTCCATCGGGATGGACCTTGTACAAGTTCACCAGTGACACCCGGCAGGACTACGTCTCTGCGACCTACAGGGCGGGTGGGGGTACCCCCCAGGGGAACGTCCCTGAACCGGGCAGCTTGTCGTTGCTCGGGCTCGGGCTCGGGGCTTTCGCGTTCAACCGCCGCAAGCGCACGCGATGAGCGTGGCAACTCCGGAACCGGCCCGCCGCCGCGCGAAGCTGCAATCAGGGAGCCCTCAGTCACCCGGGAAGGCAACGATGCACATGATGCGGCCGGTTATTTTTGTCGCCCTTTCGTGCGTGCTGAACTCGGCACACGCCGCGCTGATCACCGAAATCGAGTCGAATGACACCTTCGCGAGCGCCCAAGACCTGAGCGGACATTTTTCCACGGACTTCGTTGCAGAGATCTTCGACTCGACCACCCATCCGCACGTGTCGATTCGCGGCAGGGCCACGTCGGAAAACGATGTCGACCTCTACCGCTTCTTCGTGCCGGCATCAGGCGTGACTGGGTTCTTCGACATCGACGGGGCCTGCTTGAAGCTCAGTCTCGACGGACAGATTTGCGGGGAAGGCACCGATACCATCCTGACGTTATTCGACGCCGGGCAGCGAGTGCTGGCCGACTCCGATGACGCGGGAAGGACAACGGATCCCGGCTCTGCAACGATTTTCGACGCCTTTCTCGGAACCTACCGTTTCAACGCCGCCGGCTGGTACTTCATCGCCGTAAGCAACTACATGAACTTTACTGACTTCGATTTAACGGGTCAGGTTTTTCCAATGGTTCGTCCCGACGGCGATTACGGCGGCATATCCTACGGAGGAAGCGGAGCCACCTTCACATGGGATCAGGATGGCTTGTACGACGGAGGCAACTACACGCTGCATGTTTCCCTGTCACAGGTACCCGAACCGACCACGCTCGCGCTGTTCGGTCTCGGACTGGCTGGCATCGGCTACCAGCAGCGCCGCAAGCACTC